>JAJKJG010000377.1 GCA_021154065.1 Methylobacterium sp. | reverse complement strand
GGGGACGGCGCGCTCGTGCTCGAGCAGCTCAAGCTCGTCGGGCCGACGCTCGACGTCGCGCTCGAAGGAACATACGGCAGCGCCGCCGATCCGAAGGCGCTGAGCGTCAAGGGCCAGGCGCGAAAGACCGCGGCCCGCACCGCGCTACGCCTCTGGCCGAACGCCGTCGTGCCGAAGGTCAGGGCCTATCTCGTCGCCAATCTTCGCGGCGGCAGCGCCGACCTCATCGATGTCTTCGTCGCGCTCTCGGGCGCCGATCTGGCGAATGCGGTCGGCGACGGGCCAATCCCCGATTCGGCCGTGAAGGTGGCTTTCGCGGTCAGCGGCGCAGAGCTCAAGATCGCCGACGGCCTGCCGCCCGTGTCGGCCCTTGCGGCGTCCGGTCTTGCGACCGGCACCAAGGCCGAGGTTCGGGCTCCGAGCGCACGCGTCCAGATGCCCGAAGGCCGCGTGCTCGACGTGCTCGACGGCACCTTCGACGTCCCGGACGTCTGGTCGAAGGAGGCTCCGGCCGCGATCGCGCTCCGGCTCGAGGGCGGCGCCGATGCGTTGGGAGCCCTCCTGAATTCGCCGCTCCTGCAGGGCGTCAGCGGCGTCGATCTCGACCCGGCCGGCATCAAGGGCCGGGCGGCGTTGCGCGTCGGGCTGAACCTGCCGCTCAAAAAGGTTCCGCGGATGGACGATCTGCCGCTGCGGATCTCGGGGCGGATCGGCGATCTCTCGATCGAGAAAGCCTTCGGCAAGGAACGCCTCGACGGCGCCAACCTCGATCTTCGCTACGCGAACGGCAGCGTCGCGATGAAGGGCCAGGGCCGGCTCTGGGGGGTTCCGGCCTCAATCGAGGTGCGCCAGCCGAAGGCGGTCGCCGGCGAAGCCTTCGTCAGCTTCGTCCTCGACGACGCTGCGAGGGCCCGCAAGGGGATCAGCTTCGGCCAGCAGCTCACCGGGCCGGTCCCGGTCAAGGTGGCGCTGCCGCTCGGCCCGAACGCCAAGGCCGGCGCAAAGGTCGAGGTCGACCTGACGCGCGCGGTCATCGACAATCTCGTCCCGGGCTGGGTCAAGCCGACGGGGCGGCCCGGGAAGCTCTCCTTCGTCGTGCCCGAGGGCAGCACCGAGCTTCGCGAGTTCGTCCTCGACAGCGGCACGGTGCAGATGCGCGGCGCGGTCACGCTCTCGGCGGAGGGGCAGCTCGAGAAGGCCGATCTCACTTCGTTCAAGCTGTCCCCCGGCGACGACATGCGGGTGCAGCTCGAGCGCGGCGGCGGAACCTACAAGGTCGCGGTGCGCGGACCGGTCGCCGATGCACGGCCCTTCATCCGCAGCCTGACCTCGCCCGGCTCGGGCAAGGAAGCCAAGGAGACGAAGGATTCCCGCGACGTCGATCTCGACGTCTCGACCAATATCCTGACCGGCTTCAACGACGAGGCGCTGACGGCGGCGACGTTCAAGGCGACCATCCGGCACCAGGAGATGAAGCAGTTCCAATTCAGCGGCAAGCTGCGGTCAGCGCCCGTGACGGCGCAGCTCGCGCGCGTCGAGCGCGGCGCTCCGGTGCTGGTGCTCGAGTCGGGCGACGCCGGCGCGACGTTGCGCTTCGTCGATCTCTATCGGCGGATGCATGGCGGGGCGCTCTCGGTCCAGGTGACGACCGGGGAGGGGCCGCAAAGAGGCGTCGTGACGATCGACGGCTTCACACTGCGCAATGAACCGGCGCTCAAGCGGATCGCGTCGACGCAGGCCCAGGCCGCGATGCCCGAGGACCGCGCGACGAGCATGCAGATCCCGCGTTTCGACATCAGCGAGGTCGAGTTCACGCGGCTGCGGGCCGAGTTCGGCCGGACCGCGAGCCGCGTCGAGTTTCGCGATGGCGTGGTCTACGGCTCGCAAGTCGGCTTCAAGGGCGCCGGCTGGATCGACTACGGCCGCGACCGGACCGACATCTCCGGCACCTTCGTCCCGGCCTACGGGCTCAACAACGCCTTCGCGCAAGTGCCGCTGTTCGGGCCGATCCTCGGCGGCGGCAAGAACGAGGGGCTGTTCGCGGTCAACTTCCGGATTTCAGGGCTTGCGAGCCAGCCGACGCTGACGGTCAACCCGCTTTCGGCGGTCGCGCCCGGGTTCCTGCGCAAGCTGTTCGGGACCGGCTCCGGCGAGATGGACGCGACCGGGGCGACGCTCCTGCCGCCGGTCCGGACCGAGCGCTGAAACGGGTGGTCAGGCGGCGCGCAGCAGGACGTGGCGCTTGCGGCCGAACGACAGCTTGATCACCCCTTCCGGGGTGAGGTCGCTCGAACGAAGGACCGAGCGCTCGTCCGTCACCGGCCGGTCGTTCACCCGCAGCCCGCCGCCCTTCACCTGCCGGCGCGCCTCGCTCGTCGACAGGACGAGCTTGGCGTATTCCGGGCCGAACGCCGTCAGCACGCCGAGCCCGGCCTCGAGCACCGCCCGGGGCACCGGCACGGTCGGCAGACTCTCGGCGAGCGCACCCTCCTCGAAGGTCTTGCGCGCCGTCTCGGCCGCCGCAGCGGCGGCTTCGCGGCCGTGCAGGAGCGCCGTCGCCTCGGTCGCCAGCACCTTCTTCGCCTCGTTGATCTCGGACCCGTCGAGCGCTTCGAGCCGCGCGATCTCGGCAAGCGTCAGCGTCGTGAAGAGCTTGAGGAAGCGTCCGACATCGGCATCCTCGGTGTTGCGCCAGAACTGCCAGTAGTCGTACGGGCTCAGCATGTCGGGGTTGAGCCAGATCGCGCCGGCCGCGGTCTTGCCCATCTTGGCGCCCGAGCCGGTGGTGATCAGCGGCGTCGTCAGGGCATAGAGCTGCGGCGTTCCCATCCGGCGACCGAGGTCGATGCCGTTGACGATGTTGCCCCATTGATCGGAGCCGCCCATCTGCAGGACGCAAGCGTAGCGCCGGGAGAGCTCGACGAAGTCGTAGGCCTGCAGGATCATGTAGTTGAACTCGATGAAGGACAGCTCCTGGTCGCGGTCGAGCCGCAGCTTCACCGATTCCATCGACAGCATGCGGTTGACGGAAAAGTGCCGGCCCACGTCGCGCAGGAATTCGATGTAGTTGAGCTTCGTCAGCCAGTCGGCGTTATCGGGCATGATCGCGTCCTCCGGCCCGTCGCCGAACCGGAGGAAGCGCGAGAACACCGTCTTGATGCCCTGCTTGTTCTCTTCGATCTGCTCGACAGTCAGGAGCTTGCGGCTCTCGTCCTTTCCGGACGGGTCGCCGACCCGGGTCGTGCCGCCGCCCATGAGCGCGATCGGCTTGCCGCCGGTCTGCTGCAGCCAGAACAGCATCATGATCTGGACGAGCGACCCGACGTGAAGCGAGGGCGCCGTGCAGTCGAAGCCGATATAGCCCGTCAGCCCGCCGGCCTTCGCCCTCTCGTCGAGGCCGTCCGGGTCCGAGCACTGGTGCACGAAGCCGCGCTCGGTCAGGACGCGCATGAAATCGGATTGCGGCGTGCTCATCGCGTCGGATCCAGGGCGGGCTTTGTGTTGATGGCCGGCCGTGTAACAGCTTCGGGCGGCGATTTCACCGGGATTCGCAAGGCATGACCCTGATGCGGGCCGTCGGGCTGATGAGCGGCACGTCGCTCGACGGCGTCGATGTCGCGCTCGTCGACACCGATGGCGAGCGGGTCGTGACGCTCGGGCCGACCGGGTACCGCGCCTATTCGGACGCCGAGCGCGACCTCTTGCGCGGCGCGCTCGCCGACGCCGCCGGTCTCACGGACCGGGCGGCGCGGCCGGGCCGGCTCGGCGACGCCGAACGCATCGTCACCGACGCGCATGCCGAGGCGGTCGAGGCGTTCCTGCGCCGGCATGGCATCGGGCCAGGCGACGTGCAGGCCGTCGGCTTTCACGGCCAGACGGTCCTGCACCGGCCGGAGACGAGGCTCACGGTGCAGCTCGGCGACGGCGCGGCGCTGGCGCGCCGCCTGCGCATCCCGGTCGTCTACGATTTCCGCGCCGCCGACGTCGCCGAGGGCGGGCAGGGGGCGCCGCTCGTGCCGGTCTTCCATCGCGCCCTCGCCCACGCCTCGGGGATGAAGCTCCCGTTGGCGATCCTCAACGTCGGCGGCGTCGCGAACGTGACTTTCATCGATTCCGGCAACCGGCTCCTCGCCTTCGATACCGGTCCAGGCAACGCCCTCATCGACGACTGGATGCGCGAGCGCGCCGGCAAGGGCATCGACGAGAACGGCGCCGCCGCCGCCAGGGGCAAGCCGGACGAAACGCTGCTCGCCTGGCTCCTGGTGCACCCGTACTTCTCCAAGGAGCCGCCGAAGTCGCTCGACCGCAACTGGTTCTCGGCCCGCATGGTCGGCCACCTGTCCGTCGAGGACGGGGCGGCGACGCTCGCCGCCTTCACGGCCCGCGCCGTCGGCCGGGCGGTCGAGTTCGCCGAGGAGGAGCCGAAGCGCTGGATCGTCGGCGGCGGCGGCGCCAGGAACCCGGAGCTGATGCGGCTCCTCGGCGACGTGCTGAAGGCCGAGATCGCGAGCGCCGACGCGATCGGCTGGTCCTCGGACCATCTCGAGGCGCAAGCCTTCGCCTATCTCGCGGTGCGCAGCCTGCGCGGCCTGCCGCTCACCTTTCCGTCGACGACCGGCGTCTGCGAGGCGATGACGGGGGGCGTGGTCGCCCGGCCCTGAGCTTAAGCCGCCGCGTGCTTCTTCTTGCTCCTTGCCGGCTTTGCCGCCTCTTTCGGCTTGCCGAGGCGGCGGTCGAGATAGGCGTCGACGGTCGTCATCAGATCCTCGACCTTGCCGTCGAAGAAGTGGTTCGCGCCTTCGACCATCTGGTGCTCGATCTGGATGCCGCGCTGGGTCTTCACCTTCTCGATGACGCTCATCACCTCCTTGACGGGGGCGACCCGGTCCTCGGAGCCGTGGACGAACAGGCCTGAGGACGGGCAGGGAGCGAGGAAGGTGAAGTCGAAGCGGTTCGCCGGCGCGGCGATCGAGATGAAGCCCTCGACCTCAGGCCGCCGCATCAGGAGCTGCATGCCGATCCAGGCCCCGAAGGAGACGCCGGCGATCCAGCAATTGCGGGCGTCGGGGTTGACCGACTGCGCCCAGTCGAGGGCCGCGGCGGCGTCGGAAAGCTCGCCCGCCCCGTGATCAAAGGATCCTTGGCTGCGGCCGACGCCGCGGAAGTTGAAGCGCAGCGCCGAGAAGCCGCGATTCACGAAGCCGTAGAACAGGTTGTAGACGATCTGGTTGTTCATCGTGCCGCCAAACTGCGGATGCGGATGCAGCACGATCCCGATCGGCGCGCCGCGCTGCTTCGCCGGC
>JAJKJG010000376.1 GCA_021154065.1 Methylobacterium sp. | reverse complement strand
GCGATCGACGGGCTCGAGGAGCGCACCGGGTTCATGGCGGTGCGCGGGCTCGACATCGCGAGCTTCCGCTTCGCGGCCGACTTCGCGCGCAGCCTCGACTACTACACCGGCTTCATCTTCGAAGCCGCCGATCCGCGGCGCGCCGACGGCAAGCCGGTCGTCGGCGGCGGCCGCTACGACCGCCTGCTGCAACACCTCGGCGCGACCGAACCGGTCCCGGCCGTCGGCTGCTCGATCTGGATCGAGCGTATCGGATCGGCGCCATGAGCGGCGGGCCGCTCGTCCTTGCGGTGCCCTCGAAGGGCCGCCTGCAGGAGAACGCCGCGGCGTTCTTCGCCCGGGCGGGGCTCGTCCTGTCGCAAGGCCGCGGAGTCCGCGAATACCGCGGCGCCATCTCGGGCGTGCCGGACGTCGAGGTGCTGTTCCTCTCCGCCTCCGAGATCGTGTCGAAGCTCGCGGCCGGCGGCGCCCATCTCGGCGTCACCGGCGAGGACCTCGTCCGCGAGGGCATCGCCGATGCCGCCGAGCGGGTCGAGCTTCTGACGCCGCTCGGGTTCGGCCAGGCGAACGTCGCCGTCTGCGTGCCGCAAGCCTGGATCGACGTGCGCACGATGGCCGATCTCGAGGAGGTCGCGGCCGATCTGCGCGCCCGGCACGCCTTGAAGATGCGGGTCGCGACGAAATACGTGAACCTGACCCGCCGCTTCTTCGCCGAGCGCGGCGTCGCCGACTACCGCATCGTCGAGAGCCTCGGGGCGACCGAAGGGGCGCCGGCGGCGGGCGCCGCCGAGATCATCGTCGACATCACGACGACGGGGGCGACGCTTGCCGCGAATGCCCTGAAGGTGCTCGACGACGGCGTGATCCTGCGCTCCGAGGCGAACCTCGTCGCCTCGATCGGCGCCGAATGGGGGGAGCGCGCGCGGGCCGCGGCCAGAACCCTGTTGACCCGCATCGCCGCCGAGGAGGAGGCCCGCACGACGCGCGAGATCCGCGCCGCCATGGACCCCGACCGGCCGCTGAACCTCCAGGATTTCGCCCGCCTCGCGACCCTGCCCTATGGCGCCGCGCGCGGGGTCGAGCTCGTGCTCCGCTGTCCGAAGGAGCGCGTTTTCGCGGTCGTCGAGGCGCTCGTCGCCGCAGGCGCCCGTGACGTGACGGTCGGCGCCGTCGACTACGTCTTCCGGCCCGGCAATCCGCTTCCCGACCGGCTGTTCGCGCGCCTGGCCTGAACGGGCAAGAGCGGTGCATCGAGGCTCGCGATGCCGTTGATCGGCGCGCGCCGCGCCCTTATGGTCCGCGCGATTTCGCGAGGAGGATAGGTCCCGCCATGAGAGTCTTCGGGATCGGTTTGTTGCTGGTCGCCGCCGCCGCGGGCGCCGCCGAGGCCCAGAGCCGCCGCCGCGGCGGCGACGACGGGCAGAAGGGCACGCCGGGCTACGAGCGCCCGCCGCCGAAGCAGGACAAGACCTTTCCGACCAAGGTCTCCTGGACGGCGGTGTCGCTCAACGGCAAGGCGTTCTCGGGCGAGCGGCCGACCTTCATCCTCGACGAGCAGTTCCGCATGCGCGGCTTCGGCGGCTGCAACACCTTTGCGGCGACGGCCTATCCCCTGCGGCAGCAGAAATTCGCGGTCGGACCTTTCGCGCTGCCGACGCCGCGCAAGAGCTGCGAAAAGGCGATCACCGAGCAGGAGAACAACTTCCTGATCGCGCTCCGCACCTCGGTCGAGTGGGATTCCGTGCTCGGCATCCTCGTCGTCAAGACCCAGAACGGCGAGCTGAAGTTCGAGCGCTCGATCTGACGCATGATCCCGAAAAGTGGCTACCGGTTTTCGGAAAAGATCATGCTCAAACAAAGAGGGAGAGCGGGATGACGACTCGACGAGAAGTCATCGCGCTCTAACGCCTACTCGGCCGCGGCCGGCGCCCGCGCGTCGGTCGGGGCGAAGAGGCCGCCGGCGGCGGGCCGCATGTCGATGCGCCGGTCGTGAAAGCCGACGAGCGTCGAACGGTGCCCGATCGAGACGACCGTCGTGTCCGGCAGACGCTCCATGAGCATGCGGTAGATCGCTTCCTCGGTCGGCTCGTCGAGCGCCGCCGTCGCCTCGTCGAGGAACAGCCAATCCGGCTTCGCCAGGAGCGCCCGCGCCACCGCGACCCGCTGCTGCTCGCCCATCGACAGGGTCTGGGCCCAGGCCCGCTCCTCGTCGAGGCGATCGACGAAGGCGCCCATCCCGGCGGCGCGCAGGGCCTCGGCGACGGCGCCGCGATCGTAGACGTCGGGACTCGACGGATAGACGACGGCGTTGATCAGCGTTCCCATCGGGATGTAGGGCCGCTGCGGCAGGAGCATCATGCGGGCCCCGGCGGGCGTCAGGATGGCGCCCTCGCCGAACGGCCAAATGCCGGCGATGGCGCGAAACAGCGTCGACTTGCCGGAACCCGAGGGCCCGGTCACGAGCGCGCTCTCGCCGGGGCGGAAGGCGAGCCCGGAGGCCGCGACGATGCGACGCCCGTCCGGCAGCGCGAGGGAAAGGTCGCGCACCTCGACCGTGTCGCGCGCGTGCTCGGCGAGCCGGATGCCGGCCTCGCGCCCGAGCGCCCGCCCGGCCGCGATCGCCTGGTCGAAGGTCGAAAGGCGGTCCACGACCGCCTTGTAGTCGGCGAGCGTGACGTAGCGGTCGACGAAGAAGGACAGCGCCGCCTCGACGCGCGCGAAGGCGCCGGCCGTCTGGGTCAGCGTGCCGAGCTGAACCTTGCCGAGGAAGTAGAACGGCGCCGCGACGACGTAGGGGATGACGACGCTGAGCTGGCCGTAGAACGAGGTGAAGATCATGAGCAGCTTGCGCCGGTTCACGATGCGCCAGAAGTTGTCGACCAGCGTGCCGAAACGGCCGAGCAGCAGACGGCGCTCGGTCGGCTCGCCCTCGAGCAGCGCGACCTGCTCGGCGTATTCGCGCAAGCGCGCGAGCGAGAAGCGGAAATCCGCCTCGTAGCGCTGCTGGTTGAAGAACAGCGGGATCAGCGGCCGGCCGATGAGATGCGTCACGCCGGTGCCGAACACCGCGTAGACGAGCGCGAACCAGAACAAGAGGCCCGGCACGACGATGTTCGTGCCCGGAAACGCGAAATCCGACGAGATGCCCCAGAGGATGATCGAGAACGACACCAGGGTCGAAATCTGGCTGAGCAGCTGGATCGAGAAGGAATAGGTGGTGTCGGTGAACTGCTTGATGTCCTCGGCGATTCGCTGGTCGGGGTTGTCGGCGGCGGCGCCGCGCAGGCCCATGCGGTAGTGCGTCCCCTCGCCGAGCCACTCGCCGATGTACTGCCCGGTCAGCCAGCGCCGCCAGCGGATCAGGAAAGCCGACTGGACGAGATACTCGATGACGTTGCTGGCGATGAGGACGAAGGCCCAGAACAGGAAGACGGTGAAGAGCAGCGACCAGAAGGCGGCCTCGTCCTTGTTCTGGATGGCGTTGAACCAGTCCCGGCTGAAGAAGTTCAGGCGCACGCTGATGCCGACCTGGGCCTGGTTGACGAGGACGAGAAACACCACGGCGGCCTTGGCGAGGCGCCGCTCGCGCCCGCTCCAGGCGACCAGCGAGCCGACCCGGGCGGTGGTCGAGGCCTCGGTGTCGAAATAGCGGTCGGCGATTCCGGTGATGGTACGGATCACCGGGATGTAGGACACCCCGACGACGAGGATGCCGAAGATCCCGACCGTCACCGGCAAGCTCGCCGGCGGCAGGAGGCCGGCGAGAAAGTCCGGCCACCAGCCGAGGCCGCTGACGAGCACCATGACGCCGAAGGCGACGTATTCGAGGACGAAGACGGTGAGGAAAACGCGCAGGAAGCTCGAGATCCGCCGCGCCTGCCACATCGCCCCGGCGAGAACCAATCCCGTGATGGCAAGCCCGACCGTTCCGGGGAGCCCCACGAGCACGCCGACCGCGAAGGCGATGGCTGCAAACACCGCGGCGAGGATCGCAAGGATCCGCAACCTGTCCTGTTCGGCGATCAAGAGGGTCTCCGTTCGGCGGGAGCAAGGGCCCGGCCGGCGCCGGGCGGCTTGCCCGAATCGAAGCTCCATAAACGAGTTCCGCCGCGACGCAACCCGACCGCGGGACGCAGGCGCCGGAGCGTCATCCCGGCCCGGTTGCGGCCGCGTTCACGGGGATGTGTCCGAGGAGAGGTCCGTGCCGGACCTCAACCGCCCGAACTTTTGCCCGGACGCCTCTTGCATTTTGTCGACACACCGTCGTTACCTACAACCCTCTGACGCGGGATTGGCGATAATGTCCCGCACAGTGGGAGGAAACCGATGACAAGAGCCAAGACATCGGCCGGGGAGAACACCTCGCGCCGCAAGTTCCTGCAGGTTGCAGGCCTCGGCGCCGCCGGCGCTGTCGCGGCGCCCTACATCCGCAACGCCGAAGCGGCCGAGACGACGGTGTGGAAGGTCCAGACATCATGGCCGGCGGGCGTCGGCCTCCAGACCTTCAAGGACTGGGCCGGAACCATCAAGGAGAAGACCGGCGGCGAGCTCGAGTTCAAGCCCTTCGCCGCGAAGGAGGTCGTCGGCGACTTCGAACTGATCGATGGCGTCCGCAACGGCGTGCTCGAGGCGATGAACTCGTTCACGGTCTACTGGGTTGGTAAGATACCGGCGACCGCCTTCCTGTCTTCCTACCTGATGGGCTTGCGCTACCCACACGAGTGGGATGTCTTCTTCTACGGCAACAACGGCCTCAAGATGGCCCGGGAGATCTTCGCCAAGCAGGGCCTGTACTACGTCGGGCGCATCCATCACGGCCCCAACATCATCCACTCGAAGAAGCCGATCCGCTCGATCGAGGACTTCAACGGACTGAAGCTCCGGGTGCCGGGCGGCATGATCGCCGAAGGCTTTGCCGCAGCCGGGGCGCGGACCACGCTGCTTCCGGGCGGCGAGGTGTTCTCTGCGCTCGAGAAGGGCACCATCGAGGCCGCCGACTACACCGGCCCGGCGGTGAACTGGGATTTGGGCTTCCAGCAAGTGACGAAGTACATCTGGATGGGCCCGATCGGCCTCGAATCGATCTACCAGCCCGTCGACCTCATGGATTTCGTCGTGAACCAGGGCGTCTGGAACAAGCTCTCGCCGAAGCTGAAGCAGTGGGTCGAGCTGGAGATCGAAGCCTATTCCGCGGCGCACCACGCGGCGATCCAGAAGGCCGATATGGGCGCCTGGGACAAGTTCATCAAAGCCGGCACCGAGATCAACCGGCTCCCCGCCGAAGACCTCGAGAAGTTCCAGCGCCTCGCGGTGCCGATCTGGTTCAAGTGGGCGAACAAGGACAAGGACGCGGCCCGCGTCTTCAAGGCCCAGCTCGACATCATGGAGTCGCCGAGCTTCGGATACGTCACGCCCGACATGTACCAGGGCCAGAAGCTCGACCTCTGATCCTGCCCGGCCGCGGCGAAGAGCCGAGGCCCGCGAAGCTTGCGGAGACGCCTTCGGGCGTCTCCCTTTCTTTGTGTTCGCCCGCCCGCGAGTGATCGATGCCGCAACTGAACTTCGTGCTGCCCCACTGGATGTACTGGGGCGTGCTGCTGCTGTTCCCTTTCATCGCGATGTATCTGGTGGTGCGCCAGAAGCGGCTCGGGGAGCCGACCGGCCCCTCGCTGTTCGTCGCGTATCTCTTCTGGGTTTGCGCCGGGTTCACGGGGCTTCACCGCTTCTACCTGCGCAACGCGTGGGGCTTCGTGTTCATTCCGGTTTTTCTGGGCATCCTGTACGTCAACGACGATATCCGCGACCGGCTGGAGGATGTGTCGCGCACTCGCGCGGCCTATGAATCGGCCCACCTGCAGGCGAATCGTATTCGGCCCAACCCCGGCGTCACGCTGAGCCCCGAGGCGACGCAGCGGGTGGCGACTGCGCAGGCCAGGGAGACGGACGCGAAAGGCGCCTTCGATGCGGCGGCAGGCCAGCTCGCGCAACGACGCTCGATCGCGCGCTGGCTCGCCATCCTGATGGCCGCGATGCTGCTGATCGATGCGGTGCTGCTGCCGGGCCTGGTGCGGCGCAGAGAAGTCTACGAGGCGGCGCATCCGAGGGTCGGCCCGGCGGCGCCGGTTCCTGACATCCCTCCGGCCGGCACGCACGAGGATCCGACCGTCGGCCTGCATACGCGGGCGACCGACGTGATCGAGTGGGTGAACGTCAAGATCGGGGTGTTTGCCGCCTATTGGGCGCTCATCTCGGTCTTCGCCTACTTCTACGAGGTGATCGCCCGCTTCGTCTTCAACTCCCCGACCAACTGGGTGCACGAAAGCATGTTCCTGATGTACGGCATGCAATACATGCTCGCCGGCGCCTATGCCTACCGCGAGGACCAGCACGTCCGGGTCGACGTGTTCTATGCCCAGTTCACGCCGCGCTGGAAGGCGATCGCCGATATCATCACCTCGTTATTCTTCTTCATCTTCATCGGAACGATGTTCTGGACGGGATGGCGCTTCGCATCGGATGCCATCAACAACAACGAGGTCTCGTTCACTGAGTGGGGCGTGCAGTACTGGCCGGTGAAGCTCGCGATCCCGATCGGCGCGGGGCTCCTGCTGCTGCAGGGACTCGCCAAGCTCATCAAGGACATCGTCCTCGTCACGGGCAGGAAAGTCTGAAGTCATGGGTCTCGATATCGGAATCGAATGGCTGACGCTTCTCCTGTTCGGGTCGCTCGGATTGCTCCTCGCGCTGGGGCTTCCGATGGCGTTCTGCACCGGCAGCCTCGCCGTGATCTTCCTCTTCGTGTTCGGGAATTCCGCGATCCTGAACATGCTGCCGTCGCGCATCTTCCCGTTCATGACGGACTATCAGCTCTCGGCCGTGCCGCTGTTCATCTTCATGGCTGCGATGCTCGAGAAGGCGGGCATCATCGAGGAGCTGTTCGACGCCATCTACAAGTGGCTCGGAGCGGTCAAGGGAGGCCTCGCGGCCGCGACCGTGCTCGCCTGCACGGCGCTCGCCGCGATGGTCGGCGTCGTTGGCGCGACCGAGGTCACGATGGGCATGATCGCGCTCCCGGCGATGCTGAAGCGCGGCTACGATCAGAAGCTCGCTTGCGGCTCGCTTCTCGCTGGCGGGACGCTCGGCATCCTGATCCCGCCGTCGGTCATGGCAATCGTCTATGCGGTCGTGGCGCAGCAGTCGCTCGGGGAACTCCTCGTCGGCTCGATCTTCCCCGGCCTGCTGCTGTCAGGGCTCTATGTCGGCTACGTCCTCATCCGCTGCTACATCAATCCGGCGCTCGGACCGGCATTGCCGCCGGAGGAGCGCGTCAGCCGACGCGAGAAACTGCGACTCCTGAAGAACACGATCGCGCCGATCCTGCTCATCATCCTCGTGCTCGGTATCATCTTCGTCGGCATCGCAACGCCGGTGGAGGCGGCGGGAATCGGCACATTTGGGGCGCTGTTCGTGTCGGCGTTGAACCGCCGCCTCACCTGGCCGGCGATCGAGGAGGCCGCCATCGCGACGCTGAAGGCGACCGCCATGGTGATGTGGATCTTTTTCGGCGCCACGATGTTCGTTGGCTTCTTCATCGTGAAGGGCGGCCAGGCGTTCGTGGCGCAGTCGATCCTCGGCACCGGTCTGCCGCCCTACGGCATCCTGATGCTCATGATGGTGATCCTGTTCGTGCTCGGGATGTTCCTCGACTGGGTCGGCATCCTGCTGCTTACCGTGCCGATCTTCCTGCCGATCATGAAAAGCCTGCCGTGGGAGGGCCTGTTCGGGCTGCCCGGCGTTCCCAAGGAAGACGTGTCGCTCTGGTACGGCGTCATCTTCATGGTCAACATGCAAATGGCGTTCCTGAGTCCCCCGTTCGGCTACTCGTTGTTCTATCTGAAGAGCGTCGCACCGCCCGAAATCTCAATGGCGACGATTTTCCGCGCGGCCGTGAATTTCATGGCTCTGCAATGGCTCGGGGTGGCACTCTGCATCGTCTTTCCGCAAATCGTGATCTGGTTGCCGCGATTGCTTTATGCAACCAGCGGCTAGATGGCTGCGGATGCGCATCATCCTTACAGGGGCTGAGGTCGAGCCTGCCGGTGCGGCATCCCGCCGCGAGCAGCGCCTTGATCCGGCCGACCGCCGACACTAGGGTCCGCCCCGATTTGCACGAAGGGCGAAGCGGCCATGGCTCTATCGCTGGTGAATGTAGAGGCGGTGCGCAACGCGCCGATCTCGCACGAGCCCTACGACTACTTCCTCGGGTCCGGCATCCTCAAGGAGGAGGCGGTGCCGGAGCTCAAGCGCGACTTCCCGGAAATCGAGAAGCCGGGCTACCTCACCGTCGACGAGGTCGGTCTCAAGGGCCGCTTCAAGACGCTGATCGAGGAGCTCGAGAGCCCCGAATTCACCGAGGAGATCTCGAAGAAATGGGGCCGCGACATGCACCCCTATCCGCG
>JAJKJG010000375.1 GCA_021154065.1 Methylobacterium sp. | reverse complement strand
GCCCGCCGCGTCGCGATGCCGACCGAAAGCCAGAACCCGGCACGCGCGCCCGTGCTCGTCGAGTATCTCGAGACCGAGATGAAGCCGGCCCTCGAGAAGCTCGGGTTCAAGACGCAGGTCCTGCACGAAGGCAAGTGGCCGTTCCTGTTTGCCGAGCGGCAGGAGGAAGGGGCCGAGACGACGGTGTTCGGCTACGGCCATGGCGACGTCATCCGCGGCATCGACGACGGTTGGGAGGAGGGGCTCTCGCCCTGGCGGCTCACCGAGCGCGGGGACCGCTGGTATGGGCGCGGCGTCGTCGACAACAAGGGCCAGCACGCGATCAACCTCGGCGCGCTCGCGGCGGTCCTTAAGACCCGCGGGCGTCTCGGCTTCAACGCCAAATATCTGATCGAGATGGGCGAGGAGATGGGCTCGCCTGGCCTGCGCGCGCTGTGCACGCGCGAGAAGGAACGCTTACGCGCCGACGTCCTGATCGGCTCGGACGGGCCCCGTCTTTCGGCAGGGCGGCCGACCGTGTTCCTCGGCACGCGCGGCAACGTCACCTTCGACCTGTGGATCGACGCCCGCGAGGGCGGCCATCACTCCGGAAACTGGGGCGGGCTTCTCTCCGACCCGGCGATCCAGCTTGCGCACGCGATCGCCTCGATCGCCGGCCCGAGGGGCGAGATCCGTATCCCCGAATGGGTGCCGGACGCGATCCCGGACAGTGTCCGCCGCGCGCTCGCCGATGCCGAGATCGAGAGCGTGGAGGGCGGCCCGACGATCGATCCGGACTGGGGCGAACCGGGCCTGACCGCGGCCGAAAAAGTGTTCGGCTGGTGCTCCTTTACCGTCCTGGCCTACGAGGCCGGCAACCCGAAGACACCGGTCAACGCCGTTCCGCCACGGGCCTGGGCGCGCTGCCAGCTGCGCTTCGTCGTCGGCATCGATTGGGAGAATGTGCTGCCGGCGCTGCGCCGCCATCTCGACCGGCACGGCTTCCCGATGGTCGAGATGGCGCTGTCGCGCGACGAGATCATGCGGGCGACGCGGCTCGACCCCGATCACCCTTGGGTGCGATGGGCGGCCGCCTCGATCGCCCGCAGCACCAACAAGCCTCCGGTGGTCCTGCCAAATCTCGGCGGCTCGCTCCCAAACGACATCTTCTCGGAGATCCTTGAGCTTCCGACCGTGTGGGTGCCGCACTCCTACCCCGCCTGCTCGCAGCACGCGCCGAACGAGCACCTGCCGGTGGCGATCGCCCGCGAGGGCCTCGCAATGATGGCCGGGCTGTATTGGGATTTGGCGGAACCAGGCGTGCCTGCAAAGGCTTGAGGCGTCATGCGGAATGGCGCCGGCTGGGCTCTTTTTCTCGATTTCGACGGCACCCTCGTCGAGATTGCCGAGCGGCCCGAGGCGGTCGTCGTCGAGCCCGGCCTGACCGACACCCTCGCGGCGCTGCGCCACCGCCTCGGCGGCGCGCTCGCCATCGTGTCGGGGCGCGCGATCGCGACGCTCGACGGGTTCCTGGCGCCGTTCCGCTTCGACGCCGCCGGGCTGCATGGGGTCGAGCAGCGGATCGGCGGCCAGTTGTTCCCGTGCCGGCCGGAGGCCCATCCGGCCTTGCGCCAAGCGATCGAAGAGCTGCCGAGCCGCCTTCCCGGGCATCCCGGCATCCTGATCGAGGACAAGGGATGCTCGGTCGGAGTCCATTGGCGCCTCGCGCCGGAGCTCGATTCCGAGGTCATCGAGGTGATGGAAGAGCTCGCGACCGCGCTCGGCCCGGATTATCGCCTGCAGGCCGGAAAGGCGGTGGCCGAGATCCTGCCGGCTCACGCGGCGAAAGGGCCTGCCATCGCCCGCTTTCTCGCGCAGGAGCCGTTCCGCGGGCGGCGCGCGGTCTTCGTCGGCGACGATCTCACGGACGAGCAGGGCTTTATCACCGTCAACGATCTCGGCGGCGTCACCGTCCGCGTCGGCGGCGGCCTGACCGGAGCGCAGCGGCGGGTCGAAACGCCCCTTGCCCTGCGCCGGCGCCTGTCCGAATGGGCGGCGCAGGGACGCATCGATGTCGATAGGCTCAGCGCGGCGTGAGACTAAGGAGCCGGGCTGGAAACGCGATGACCGTTGCTGCGGCGGCCGGCTATCCCTTCCTCGTCGGCGATATCGGCGGGACGAACGTCCGCTTCGGCGTTCTCGACGCTCCGGGCGCTCCGCTCGCGCTGCTTCCGCGCGCGCTCACGCGCGAGCACGACAGTCCGATCGCCGCATTGCGGGCGGCGCTCGACGCCGGCGGCGCGGCGCGCCCGCGCTCGGCGCTGCTCGCGGTTGCAAGCCGGGTCGACGCCGCGACGGTGCACCTGACCAACGCGGGCTGGACCGTCGACGCGGCGGCGATCGGCGCCGCGTTTGGATTCCGATCGGTCGAGCTCGTGAACGACTTCGTGCCGGTCGCGGCGTCCCTCAGCCTCGGGGGCGAAGAGAAGGAGCTCGTGCGCATTGGACCGGAATGTCCGGCGTGCCCCGGCGCGCGGCTCGTCCTCGGCCCTGGCACCGGGTTTGGAGCCGCGGCGCTCCTGCCCATGGGCGAGCGCTGGGCGATCCACTCGACCGAGGCCGGCCATACCGATTTCGGTCCCGCCGAGCCCGACGAAGCGGCGCTTTGGCCGCTCCTCGATCGCGTCGCGGGCCGCGTCACCGCCGAGGCGGTGCTGTCGGGACCGGGGCTGCTGCGCCTCTACCGCGCACTCGGGCAGTCGCGGTCGGCGGCGGCGCCGTGCCGGACCGCGGAGGAGGTCTCCGCGGCCGCTCTCGCCCGTGACGACGCGCTCGCGACCGAGGCGTTGCAGCTGTTCGCGCGGCTCCTCGGCCGCTTCGCCGGCGATCTCGCGCTGACCTTCGGCGCCGGCGCGGTCTATCTCGGCGGCGGCATCGCGCCGAAGATCGCGACGGTGCTGTCCGCGGGCGAGTTCCGTCGCGCCTTCGAGCGCAAGGCGCCGTTCGAGCATTGGATGCAGGCGGTGCCGACCTTCCTGATCGCCGATCCGGACCCGGCGCTGACCGGCCTTTGCGCCATCCTTGCCGACCCCGGCCGCTTCACGTTCAGATCGGCGATCTGGCGACGCGAACCAGGCTAGCCGGAAGGCTGTCTATGGCCCCGGCGGATAGATGTGGCGCCCGCCACGATAATCCTCGATCTCACAGCCGCTCGCGGCCTGGCGCACGTAGCCCGGCCCGATCGGCGCCTTGCCGTGCCCGCCGGGAACGTCGAGGACATATTCGGGCTGGCACAGGCCCGACAGCCGTCCGCGCAAGCCGCGCATGAGCGCCTGACCCGCCGCGATCGTGGTGCGCAGGTGCGCCGTGCCCGGCGCGAGATCGCCGTGGTGGAGATAATACGGCTTGACGCGGTTCTCGACGAAGCTGCGCATCAGCGCCGCGAGCGCCTCCGCGTCGTCGTTGACGCCGCGCAGCAGCACGGTTTGCCCGAGAAGCGGGAGGCCGCAATCAGCGAGGCGGGCGATTGCAGTGCGAGCCGCGGGCGTGAACTCGCGCGCGTGGTTGGCGTGCAGCGCCACATACGTTGCCTTGCCCTTGGCCTTCAGCGCGCGGACGAGCGCCGGCGTGATGCGCGCCGGATCGACCAGCGGCACGCGCGTGTGGAAGCGGATCACCTTCACATGGGCGATCGCGCCGAGCCGGCGGACGAGAGCGCTCAGGCGGCGCGGGGACAGGATCAAAGGATCGCCGCCGGTGACGATCACCTCCCAGATCTCGGGCCGGCTCGCGATATAGGCGAGGGCGGCCGCGAGCGCGTCGGAGGAGAGCGCGCCGAGCCCCTTCGGCCCGACCATCTCGCGGCGGAAGCAGAAGCGGCAATAGACCGCGCAGGCGTGGAGCGGCTTCAGCAGCACGCGGTCCGGATAGCGGTGCACGATGCCCTCGACGGGACTGTGCGCCGCGTCGCCGATCGGGTCCTCGCTTTCGTCCGGCCGGCGCTCGAGCTCGCGCCCGTCGGGGACGAACTGGCGCGCGATCGGATCATCGGGGTCCGCCGGATCGATCAACGCCGCCATCTCCGGCGTGATGGCGACCGCATAGCGGGCCGCGACCGCCTCGAGCTCGCTCCGCCGGTCCGGGGCGACGAGCCGCGCGCCGATGAGCTCGGCAGGGGTGCGCAGCGTCTTCATCCGATATCCACCACGGGTGTCCAGACGACCTCGTCGATCCGGGCGGCGCCGACGCAGAGCATCACCAGCCGATCGAAGCCGAGCGCAATGCCGCTTGCCTGCGGCATTTGGGCGAGGGCGGCAAGGAAATCCTCGTCGATCGGGTAGCGCTCCCCGTAGACACGCTGTTTCTCGTCCATCTCCGCTTCGAACCTCCGGCGCTGCTCGTCCGGGTCGGTGAGCTCGCCGAAGGCGTTCGCAAGCTCGACGCCGCAGACATACAGCTCGAAGCGCTCGGCGACACGCGGGTCGCGCGCCGTCGGCCGCGCGAGCGCCGCCTCGCTCACCGGGTATTGGCTCAGGATCGTGGCGCGCCCGAGCCCGAGATTCGGCTCGATGCGCTCGACGAGCACCCGGCTGAAGACGTCCGACCAGTTGTCGTCCGCGGCAACGCGGATGCCGGCCCGAACGGCGCCTTCGGCGAGCTTCGCAAGGTCGGGCTCGCCGCCGCCGGCGAGCGTGCCGAGAAGGTCGATGCCGGCGTGGCGTTCGAACGCCGCCGCGACGGTCACCCGCTCAGGCTCGGCGAAGGGGTCCGCGGCGCGGCCGCGGTAGCGCAGCTCCGGCACGCCGGCGGTCTTGCCGGCGAGCGCCAGAAGCTCCGCGCAGTCCTGCATCAGAACCCCGTAAGGCTCCTCCGCGCGGTACCATTCGAGAAGCGTGAACTCGGGGTGGTGCAGGGCGCTCCGTTCCCGGTTCCGGAACACCCGGGCGAAATCGAAGATGCGCCGCTCGCCCGCGGCCAGGAGCTTCTTGCAGGCGAACTCCGGCGAGGTGTGGAGGTATAGCGGCCGCGCCTCGCCGCCGGCCGCCCTCAGCTCGGTCGCGAAGGCGTGGAGATGCGCTTCGTTGCCGGGCGAAACCTGCAGCGCCGCGGCCTCGACCTCGACGAAGCCGCGCTCCTCGAAGAAGCCGCGGATCGCCGCCTTGATGCGGTTGCGGGCAAGAAGGCGCGGCCGCCGTTCGGCGTGCACGGGCGGCGCCCACCAGGGCGAGGCATGCGGCATCCGTGAAATCCAAAGGCGCGTTCGGACGGGATGGACTGGCGAAGCGCGTGAAGATCGGCTAGGTGCGGCTTAAATCCCGCGCGGCGCAGCCGGGCAAGCCCCAGGCGCGCGCCCGGCGGCATTCCAAGATCCACAAAGAGGCACCCGTGAGAGTGATCGCCAGCTCCGTCCGCAAGGGCAACGTCCTCGAGATCGACGGCAATCTCTATTCCGTCATCTCGGCCGAAAGCTTCTTCCCGGGCAAGGGCACACCGACGACCCAGATCGACATGCGCCGGATCTCCGACGGGGTGAAGACGACGCAGCGCTACAAGACCACCGAGCAGGTCGAGCGCGCCTTCGTCGAGGACCGGGAGCACAGCTACCTCTACCAGGACGGCGACAACTACATCTTCATGAACCCGGAGAGCTACGAGCAGATCTCGGTCCCGGCCGACGTGATCGGCGACCAGGCGGTCTACCTCCAGGAAGGCATGCATTGCATGCTCTCGGTCTTCGAGGGCAACGCGGTCGCGATCGAGCTGCCGCAGCGGGTCACGCTCGAGGTCGCCGACACGGAGCCCGTGACGAAAGGGCAGACGGCGTCCTCGTCCTACAAGCCGGCCAAGATGTCGAACGGCGTGCGGGTGATGGTGCCGCCGCATATCGGCCCGGGTACCCGCATCGTCGTCATGACGGCGGACGGATCCTACGTCGAGCGGGCGAAGGACTGAGGCTCGGCTTGCGGGTTGGCCCGCGACCTGCAAGCAATCCAGCGTCGAAACGGAAAGGGCGGCCCCATGACTCCTCTTCTCTTCGGCCTGGTGGCGGCGCTCGCGCTCGCGCTCGGGGCGGCGCCCGCGGCGGCACAGCAGAAGCTCAAGATCGGCTTCATCTATGTCGGTCCGGTCGGCGATTTCGGCTGGAGCTACCAGCACGATCAGGGCCGCAAGGCGATCGAGAAGGCGCTCGGCGACAAGGTCGAGACCACCTTTGTCGAGAGCGTGCCGGAGGCCGATTCCGAACGTGCGATCGAGGGCCTCGCCCGCACCGGTCACGGGCTCGTCTTCACGACCTCCTTCGGTTTCATGGAGCCGACGCTCAAGGTGGCGCGGCGGTATCCGAACGTGAAGTTCGAGCACGCGACCGGCATCAAGCGCGCCCCGAACCTCGCGACTTACGCGGCGAAGTTCCACGAGGGCCGCTACATCATCGGCCGGATCGCCGGGAAGATGACCAAGACCGGCACCATCGGCTATGTCGGCGCCTTTCCGATCCCCGAGGTGGTGTCGGGGATCAACTCGTATTTTCTCGGCGCCCAGTCGGTGAACCCGAACGTCAAGATCAAGGTCGTCTGGGTGAACTCCTGGTACGACCCGGCAAAGGAGGCCGACGCCGCGAAGGCGCTGCTCGACCAAGGGGTCGACGTGCTCGCCCAGCACACCGACAGCCCGGCGCCGCTCCAGACCGCGGAGGCGCGCGGCAAGCTAGGCTTCGGCCAGGCCTCCGACATGGAGCGCTTCGCGCCGAAAGCGCAGCTGACCGCCATCGTCGACGATTGGTCGCATTATTACGTCGCGCGGGCGAAGGCGGCCCTCGAGGGAACTTGGAAATCCGAGGACACCTGGCACGGCTTGAAGGACGAGATGGTCGTCATGGCGCCGTACAAGAACATGCCGGACGACGTGAAGAAGATCGCCGAAGAGACTGAGGCGGCGATCAAATCAGGCCAGCTCAACCCCTTCAAATGTCCCATCGCCAAGCAGGATGGCTCGGCCGTCGAATGCAAGGGCGGCGCGGCACTCGCCGATGAGCAGATTCTGAGCATGAACTTCTACGTCAAGGGTATCGACGACAAGCTGCCGCAATAGCCGGCGAAGCAGACCGGAGCGCGTCGCTGACAGCCCCGCGGCGCCGAACACGAACAGGATCAGAGATGGCAATGGACCCGGAGAATACGCTCGTCCTCGAGACCACCAAGGGCCGCGTCGTGATCGCGCTCCGGCCCGATCTCGCGCCTGGCCATGTCGAGCGCATCAAGACGCTTGCGCGCCGGGGCTTCTATGACGGCATCGTCTTTCACCGCGTGATCGACGGCTTCATGGCCCAGACCGGCTGCCCGAAAGGCACCGGCACCGGCGGCTCGGACCTGCCGGACCTCAAGGCCGAGTTCAACGCCGAGCCGCATGTGCGCGGCGTGTGCTCGATGGCGCGCTCGAACCAGCCGAACTCGGCGAACTCGCAGTTCTTCATCTGCTTCGATGACGCTCGCTTCCTCGACAAGCAGTACACGGTCTGGGGCAAGGTCGTGGAAGGCATGGAAAATGTCGACAAGATCAAGCGCGGCGAGCCGGTGCGCGACCCCGACCGCATCGTCTCGATGAAGGTGATGGCCGACGCACCGGCTTGAGCAGGCGCGTGCGCTGCCAAACGCGCTGCGGCTTCCCCGCGCGCATGCTTTGATGCTACATCTGGTTGCCGTCGCTAAATGAGAGGCGAGAGGGTACGCAAAGCCAGTGGCAAAACCGCTCACCTTAGCCGGCTCGAACGATGAGCTCCTGGCCGCCTGGAGCCTGCGCCCGGGTGTCGAGCTCGCGTTCGACGACGCCGCGGATGCGGGCCACGGTTTCTGGCCGTCGGACGATCTCGCCGCGTTCGAGTTTGCCGACAACCAGCCCGGCGGCAGTGCCGGAGCTCGAGTGCCGGACATCTATGCGCCAGCGTCGGGACCAGCGGAAGCCGTCCCGGCGGGCGCGTCGGATGCGGTCCTCTTGACCCTCGGTCCGGCCGATCACGCCTTGTCGGGCGATACGCTGGTTTTCAAGCCGCTTGCGGCCGCCGACCCGCCGCACCCGGCGGCGCCGCAAGCCTCCAGCGCGCCCGAGTTCGTCTTGAATCCAGCGGGCGAATTGGTCCATGCGGCATCGGTCCTCGACGGACTCGCGGTCGCCCTGCCGCCTTCCGATGGGATCGCGCATTCGCAGGCCGGCGGTCTCGCCGCCGAGCTGTCGCATATCCTGGCGGAAGCATCGATCGATACCGCCCTTGCGAACGGGGCCGCGCACCTCGTCGCGGCCGCGGGCGAAACTGCCTCCGTGCCGGCTCAGCCCGGGACCTACTTCTCCACGGAGCAACTTCTCCAATTCGGATTGTTGCACTGACGAGCGCTCAAGCCCGAAATTCCGGCAGATCCTCCACAAGCAAAACGCCCGGCATCTCTGCCGGGCGTTTCTCGTTGAGCTTCGCGCCGCCGAGCGGCCTCGCGCCTACATCGTGCCGAAGCGATAATTCACGCCGGCTCGCAGGATGAAGAAATCATCGTCGTTACGACTGCCGCGCGGGTTGAAGGCAGTTGCCGGGGCGTAGAACAAGGTCGAGGTGCCTGCCGGAGCGAAGCCTGGTCCGCTGGCCACCGCATAAGGCAGACTTCCCGTCGCCTGATTGTTGTTGTCGCGATCGATCCTCACGTACAGGCCCTCGGCCTTCACGCTCCAATTGTTGGTGATCGCGTACTCGAATCCGGCGCCGAGCGTCCATCCGAGACGGGTGTCGTCGCAGTTGTTGTTCGTGCGGCAGAAGCCGTTCTGCGTGGCGAACGGGCCGAGATGAGTGGTGACGGTGACAGTCGGATCAACCCGGCCGCCGACCGAATAGGCAAGCCCGCCTGTCCCGTACACCAGCCAGCGATCGAAGGCATATCCGAGCCGGAGCCGAACCGTCCCGAACCAATCGGGGTTTTCGCTTTGCGCGGCCCGGGGGTCGAAGAACGTGAAGGTGTTCGGGCCGAGCTGCACCAGCGGAGCACTACCGAAGAGCCCGAAAGGCGGCGTGCCGACTGAGGCGGGGTTCACCAGCGTCGTCCCAGTGACGCCACCTCTGCG
>JAJKJG010000374.1 GCA_021154065.1 Methylobacterium sp. | reverse complement strand
CGACGGCGCCGAACGGCTCGTCCATGAGCATCACCGGCGGATCGGCGGCAAGCGCCCGCGCCACCCCGACGCGCTGGCGCTGCCCGCCCGAGAGGTGGCGCGGATGGCGCGCCAGGAACTCGGCCGGATCGAGGCCGACGAGGCGCAGCATCTCCTCGACGCGGTCCTTGATCTTCGCCTTCGGCCAGCCGAGGAGCCGCGGCACGGTGCCGACGTTCTCGGCGATCGTCATGTGCGGGAACAGGCCGATCTGCTGGATGACGTAGCCGATCCGCCGCCGCAGGCCGACGGGATCGACCTTCATCACGTCCTCGCCCTCGACGAGGATGCGGCCGGAGGTCGGCTCGATCAGCCGGTTGATCATGCGCAGCGTCGTCGTCTTGCCGCAGCCCGACGGGCCGATGAGGACGCAGGTCCGGCCGCCCGGTACGGCGAGCGTCAGCCGGTCGACGGCGTAGCGCGTGCTCCCGGAAAAAGCCTTCGAGACCTGCCGAAGCTCGATCATGCCGGGATCTCGTCTTCACCTCTCCCCGCGGGCCGCGGCGCGCGTCTTCATTCGGTGTCCTTGAAGAGTTTCAGGCACTGGCGCGCCGTGGCGAGGGCGCCGGCGCCGCGTCCGGGAACTCGTGGGCGAGACGGTCGACGATCTCGCCGACGCCGAAGCGGACCGGGTCGACGGCCGGCAGCTTGTAGTCGTCCGCAAGCCCGTCGAGATAGGCCTGCGCCTCGGCCTCGCCGAGCGCCTTGGTGTTGACCGCGATCCCGACCGGGCGGATCGCCGGGTTGGTCAGGCGTCCGCAGCGCAGCGTCAGGTCGATCACGTCCGAGATCGCCGGCAGCGGGTGCTTCACGCCGCGCATATGGGTCCGGGTCGGCTCGTGGCACACCACGAACGCGTCCGGCTGCGCCCCGTGCAGGAGCCCGAGCGAGACGCCGGCGAAGGAGGGATGGAAGAGCGAGCCCTGGCCCTCGATCAGGTCCCAATGCGTCTCGGCGGCATCGGGCGAGAGCCACTCGACGGCGCCCGAGATGAAGTCGGCGACGACGGCGTCGATCGCGACGCCCCGCCCGGAGATGAAGACGCCGGTCTGGCCGGTGGCGCGGAAATCGGCGTCGAAGCCGCGCGCCCGCATCTCGCGCTCGAGCGCCAGCACGGTGTATTTCTTGCCCGAGGAGCAATCGGTGCCGACGGTGAGGAGCCGCAAGCCTCGCCGCTTCGTGCCCTTGCCGGTCTGGAAGCGCTGGCTCGTATGGCGCACGTCGAAGAGCTGCCTGCCGTTGCGTTTCGCTGCGTCGCGGATCGCCGGCGTGTCGGCGAGCCGGACGTGGAGCCCGGTCGCGACGTCGAGCCCGGCGTCGAGCGCCGCGACGATCGCCGGCACCCAGTGCTCGGGCAGGACCCCGCCGGCGTTAACGACGCCGACCACCATGGTCTTGGCGCCGCGTTCCGCCGCCTCCGGGATCGTGAGGTCCGGGATGCCGAGATCGGCCTTGCAGCCCGGGAGCCGCAGCTGGCCGAGGCACCAGTCCGGGCGCCAGTCGACGATGCCGTGCGCGGTCTTTGCCGCGAGCGCGTCCGGCACGTCGCCGAGGAACATCAGGTAGGGCGCGGCGATTTCCATGGCGGTCTCCAGGGGTTCGGCGCGGGAGGAGCGACTTTGGCCGCTGGCCGTCCGCGATGCAAATGGCGCGGGGCGCCGGCTGGCTTCGTGCCCCGGCCGTGGCAGACTGGCGCGATGGATCGTTTCGCCTTCCTCCTGACGCCCGCTAGGCGGGTCGCGCTTCGGCTTCGCCTGAACGAGGCCGCGCCGCTCCTGTCGCTATGCGCGCTCAGCCTCTTCGCCTGGGCCTTCGTCAAAATCGCCGGCGAGGTCTTCGAGGGCGACACCGCGAGTCTCGACCGCAGGATACTGGTCGGGCTGCGCAACCCGAGCGATCTCTCCGATCCGGTTGGGCCGCAATGGTTCGAGGAGGCGGCGCGCGACATCACCGGGCTCGGCGGCCACGCCATCCTAAGCCTCGTGACGTTGGCGTCGATCGCCTACCTGCTGCTCACCCGCAAGCGCGGCGCGGCGTTTCTCGTCATCGCTGCCGTCGGCGGCGGCATGCTGCTGTCGAGCCTTCTCAAGCTCGGCTTCGAGCGGCCGCGTCCCGATCTCGTGCCGCACGGCGCGCGGGTCTACACGGCGAGCTTCCCGAGCGGCCACGCCATGCTTTCGGCCGTGACCTATCTGACGCTCGGCGCGCTCCTGGCCCGGGTGCACCAGGGCCGCGGCATCAAGACGTTCCTTCTCGGCACGGCGGTCGTCCTCACGGTTCTGATCGGCGCGAGCCGGATCTATCTCGGCGTGCACTGGCCGTCCGACGTGCTCGCCGGCTGGTGCGGCGGCGCCGCCTGGGCGTCGCTGTGCTGGTTCGTGGCGCTGCAGCTGCAGCGGCGCGGCGAGGTCGAGCCGCCGGGTTAGGCGTTCTCCGCCCGGCTTTCGTCGGCTGCGGCCTCGATCGCTTCCATGTCGGCATCTGACAGGCCGAAATGATGCCCGATCTCGTGCACCAGCACGTGCGTCACGAGCGAGCCCAGCGTCTCCTCATGCTCGGCCCAATAGTCGAGGATCGGGCGGCGATAGAGCCAGACCATGTTCGGGAACTGCCCGGTCATGAGCGCCGCGCCGCCCTGCGCCAAGCCGACGCCGCGGAACAGCCCGAGGAGATCGAACGGGCTGTCGAAGCCCATCTCGCGCAGCGTCTCGTCGTCGGGAAACTCCTCGACCCGGACGACGACGCCGTCGCACAAGCGCCGGAACCGCGCCGGCAGCCGCGCGAACGCCGCCTCGGCGAGACGCTCGAGGTCGGCAAGCGTCGGCGCCTGCGCGCCGGCCCAATCGGTCGGTGCCGTCACCACCACCTCGCCTGCACGCCGAGCCAATAGGCGAGGAGGATGACGCCGAGAAGCGACAGCGCGCGGCCGATGCGGCGGCCCCAGAGCTCGGCCGGGTCGGTGCCGCCGCCTTCACTCTCCCGGATCGCGTCGCGGCCGGCGAAGTGGTCGGCGACGCGGCGGGCCGCACGCGCGAGCGCCGACGATCCGATCGTCTCCGAGTCGCGGGCGGCGCGCTCGAGCGCTTCGCGCGACGCCTGCTGTCGTTCCTCGTCTCTCATCGGGCAGCTCCGTGGCGCAAAGCCTAGCGCATTCGCGCCCGCTTTTCGCGCGTGTCCGTCCGCACCTCGGGCCGAGCCGGTTTCCGTCACAGTCAGTCATCGAGCAACGGCCCACCCCGGCTCGATCCACGGAACCGGAACCCACAGGAGACCCCCATGAAGACGATCAAGACCACGACCCTCGCCCTCGCCCTCGCTCTCGCGGCGGCGGTCGGCACGCTCTCGCTCGCCGCGACGCCGGCCTCGGCCAAGGGCTTCCATGGCGGCGGGTTCAACGGCGGCCATCACGGCGGCGGGTTCGGCGGCGGATACAAGTTTGGCGGCAATTGGGGCCACGGCCATTGGGGTCACCGCCGCCACTATGGCTGGGGCTACGGCTACGGGATCGCCGCCTACGCCGCCGATTGCTACCTCGTCCGCCGCTACGGCGAGCTGATCAAGGTCTGCGAGTAACCCGCCGACCGCACCGTAGGCGGCGCCTGGAAACGCAGGGCTTCGCCCGCGCCCCGCAAGCCCAGCACCAGGCGCCGCATGATCGGCCGCTCTCCCGGCGCCGATCGACGGCCGCTCGCCAAGGGTTGACGTTTCCCCCGTCAGCCCGCGCCGGGCGGCCGTTCGCGTCAAGAGCTTTGCGAAGGCTCGACAAGGTGGCATAGGAGCGCCGCGGGACTTGGCCCCGCGTCCTCCACCGCTCTTTCGCCGCATGTCCCATCCCGTCTCGCCGCTCGCGCCGAAAGCGCTTGCCGCCCTGCCGCCGATCATCGGGGTCCGCCTCGCGACCGCGGCGGCCGGCATCCGCTATCAGGACCGGACCGACGTGCTCTACGTCGCGTTCGATCAGGGCGCCGCGGTCGCCGGCGTGTTCACGCGCTCGAAGTGCCCGTCGGCGCCGGTCGACTGGTGCCGCCGCAATCTCGGCGTCGGCGCGGCGCGGGCGCTCGTCGTGAACTCCGGCAACGCCAACGCCTTCACGGGGATGAAGGGCGCGCAAGCGGCGGGCCTCACCGCCGAGATCGCCGCGAGGGTCGCGGATTGCCGTCCCGACCAGGTCTTCCTCGCCTCGACCGGGGTCATCGGCGAGCCGCTCGACGCGCAGAAGTTCGACGCCGTGCTGGCCGATTGCGACGAGCGGGCCGACGCGTTCGCCTGGCCCGACGCCGCGAAGGCGATCATGACGACGGACACGTTCCCGAAGCTCGCGACTCGCACGGCGATCCTCGGCGGCGTCGAGGTCGCGATCAACGGCATCGCCAAGGGCGCCGGGATGATCGCGCCCGACATGGCGACGATGCTCGCCTTCGTCTTCACGGACGCGCCGGTCACGGCGGCGGCGCTCCAGCCGCTGTTGAGCCGGGGCGCCGACAAGAGCTTCAACTGCATCACGGTAGATTCGGACACCTCGACCTCCGATACGCTTCTGATGTTCTCGACCGGAACCGCGTTGCCGCGCGGCGCGCCGGTGATCGACGATCATCGCGACGTGCGCCTGCGCTCCTTCCGCCGGGCGCTCGACGATCTTCTCACCGATCTCGCACGGCAGGTGGCGCGCGACGGCGAGGGAGCGCGCAAGTTCGTCACCGTCGACGTCGAGGGCGCGACGAGCGCTCGCTCCGCCCGCCGCATCGCGCTGTCGATCGCCAACTCGCCCTTGGTCAAGACCGCGATCGCCGGCGAGGATGCGAATTGGGGCCGGGTCGTGATGGCGGTCGGCAAGGCCGGCGAGCCGGCCGAGCGCGACAGGCTCGCGATCTCGTTCGGCGACATCCGCGTCGCGACCGAGGGGGCGCGCGATCCCGATTACGACGAGGCCGCGGCGTCGGCCTACATGAAGAACGATGAGATCCGGGTGCGGGTCGATCTCGGTCTCGGGCGCGGCAAGGCGCGGATCTGGACCTGCGATCTGACCAAGGCCTATGTCGAGATCAACGGCGACTACCGCAGCTGAGGCGCCGTCTCAGTGAAGTGCGATGAGCGAGACGATCGCCGAAGCGCAGCCCGAGAGGGCAACCAAGCCCACCGCGATCCATAAGGGCGAGCTGCGGCGGAAGTCCCTGGCCTGCTCGCGCGCCAGCTCGAATGTTTCCGATGAGCGGCTCATGGTCATCATGTCCTCCCCGCTTCGGCCCCGCGCCCTTCAGAGTGGCTGCAAGGTGCGCCCGAGCACGTCGGTCCGCTGTGCGATGGCGCACACGCCAAGCCGGATTCGCAGATGAATGAACGCTCGGCACAGAGGCCGCTCTTGCTCGTGGCGGCGGTGGCGCTGATCGATGCCGACAACCGGGTGCTGATCGCGCAGCGCCCGGCCGGCAAGACGATGGCCGGGCTGTGGGAGTTTCCCGGCGGCAAGGTCGAGAGAGGCGAGCGGCCGGAGGAGACCCTGATCCGCGAGCTCGACGAGGAGCTCGGCATCACCGTGAAGGATGAGTGCCTTGCGCCGCTGACCTTCGCGAGCCACGCCTACGAGGACTTCCATCTGCTGATGCCGCTCTATGCCTGCCGGCGCTGGCACGGGTTCGTGCAGGCACGCGAGGGCCAGGCGCTGCGATGGGTTCGCGCCAGGAGCCTGTCGGACTACCCGATGCCTCCCGCCGACGCGCCGCTCGTTCCGGCCCTGATCGATCTCCTCGGCTAGAGCGGGATGACTTCTTCTCGAGGCGTTAGATCAGCATCGCGCACACGAAAAGGGCCGGGAAATCCCGGCCCTCTTCGCCTGCTCTATCGAGCTAAGGTCAGTCGTTGCACTTCCGGATGCGCTTCGTGACCATGCGGCCGAAGTCGTCTTCCTTCTTCACGATGATCGTGCGGCAGCCGACGTTTCCAGTCTCGTAGACGTCGCGGCGGCGGCGGACCTCGACGCGGTCGTTGTCCCAACCGCGATCGCGGCGCACCTCGGTGCGGACCGTGCGGTTGCCGTCCCAGCCGCGGTCGCCGCCGGCGCGGAATTCGATGCTCTGGGCCGAGGCCGCGGTGGCGCCGAGGACACAAAGGCCAAGAGCGAGGGCAAGGTTCTTCATCGGTCGATCTCCCAGGGGTTTCGGCTCGTGCAGACGCAACGTTTCAATGCGCGGTCTGTTCCCGGCGTAGCTTTTAGTTGGGTTCGGTCGATGTTAAAGCTTGATGAATATTAGATGAATACGCTTGGCCGCCAAGGTTGAAACCCAAGCGCCTGCCGGCCGTTAGCCCTGTGGGGCTCGTCCCGTGAAAGGTGGCAAGCGTGCGTCGGCCACTTCTCGGCCTGGTTCTCCTGACCCTCGCCGGGCCCGCCCTGGCGCAGGGTCCTACAGGGCAGGCCGAGTCGCCGAAGGGCGCCGGCGGCAAGGCCGCTCCCGGCGCCGCCGGCCAATCGAAATCCTGGGCCGATGAGGTCCGCTCGTCGGTCGGACCGCAAAAGCAAGGCGGCGGCGGCCAAGGCGGTCAGGGCAAATCAGGCCAAGGCGGCGACAAGGGCGGCGGGCAAGGCCAGCCGAAACAGTAAGAGCCCGCCGGCCGGCGGGCTCTTATGTTGGTTTCGGTCGCGATCGCCCTTAGCGAACGACTTCCTTGCAGGTCCGGTTGCCGAGCGAGTCCTGGATGCAGGTCTGCTCGCGGGTTGCGGGCGGGCGCTCCTCGACGATGACCGTGCCGGTGGTGTTCGGGCCGCTCGTCGCGCCGCCGACGACCGCGCCCGCGACCGCGCCGGTGGTGGCTCCGGCCGCCGCGCCGGCGTCGGTCGCGCTTGCGATCTCGGGAAGGGCGAACAGGGCCGCCATGGCGGCCAAACCGATGATGCTCGAACGCATGGTGTCGCTCCTTGCAAAGGTTGCCTCGTGTCGGCACGGAAACGCGAGCGCGGCGCTGCGGTTCCGCTTACGGGCCGGGGCCAAGAGCAGCCATGAACAAGGGCGAGGCGACGGCGCCCTTCTACTTAACAAATCCTGAACGAGCCCCGATTCGGCGCTGGATGCCTGGTTTTGGCCCAACTCCATTCAGGACGAATTCAGCCCGTCCGTGGGACAAGGGAACCAATGGTCCGAACTCGACTTGTTCGGGGCATGACAGGACTTCGGTTCAGGAGAAAGCCCATGCGCAACGTTCCTTCGATTGCCGCCGCCGCGCTTGCCGGCGCGGTTCTGGTCGGCGGCGCCGTCGCGGTCCAGACCAGACCGGCCGAGGCCGGCGCTTCGACCGGCACCTGGAAATACGGCGTGCCCTATCGCGGCTATCGCGGCGGCTACGCCTACCGGGGCGGCGGCTACGGCTACCGCCCGTATCGCCGCTACGGCGGCGGCGCGGTGGCGGCGGGCGTCGCGACCGGCCTTGCGCTCGGCGCAGTCGGCGCTGCCGCGGCGCAGCCTTACTACGGCTATCCGGCCTACGGCGCCGCCCCGGTCTACGGCGGCGACTGCTACCTCGTCGACCGGCGCGGCTACGATGCCTGGGGCAACCCGGTCATTCGGCGCGAGCAGGTCTGCGATTGACGCCTGCGCCCCGAAGCGACCGAGAGAGCCCGCCCTCGGCGGGCTCTTTCTCGTTTGGGTGTTCCGTTTTCTGCAAAACTTCCGTAAGCTGCGCGCGGAGGGCTGGGGGGCTGCACACTGCTGCGGTCATGGCCCTCGGAAACCCTGCCCGGTTCACGCCGCGGCGGGGTTTCTTTTTCCCGCCCGCGCCTTCAAGGAACCAAGCCGTACGCTTTCGTGTTGGAGGAGGCCGGATGGTTGCGTTGCCCCCTCGCAGCGGCCGGCCAAGGCCCCGCCGGACCGGCCTCGCCGGACCCGCGGGGCCTTTTCGTTGCCAAGCTCAACCTATGTGAATGAGGCGCGATCCGGGCTGCGCGAAAATCGCCAGGTCCGGACCGATCCATGGCGGTCCCCGGCCCTCCAGCCGCCGCCCTGCCGGACACTTTCCGCCGGTCTCGCGAAACTCCCCTCCCGAGACCGGCGGACCTTCTTCGAGCCGCGTCGGTGCTCCTACTCCCTAACTTCCGCTTTGCCCTCCTGTGTTCAAAGGGGATACTTTCGCCCCTTGACATTCCGCTATCTATTCCTAACTTAGAACAAATGCGGAACAGGCGAATCTTCTGGGCAGCGGCGATGCGGGACCTGCAGCAGGCGCATCCGCCTACGGGCGTGCACGAGGAACGGCTGCGGGCGGTCGCGGGCTTACGCGGGGTGTTCGACCTCACCTCGTGGCGCGGGCGCTCGGGACGGCGCTATGTCGTCGGCGTGCAGCCGCTCACCGAGAGCGACGCGGCCGAGGTGTCGGAGGGTGTGATGATCGCCGTCCGGCGCGACGCCGAGCGCGTCGCGCGCCTCGTCGACGTCGTCGCGGCAGAGCCCGCGTTCCGCGCCGCGGAGCGCAAGGCCTGGGCCGCCCGCATGCGCGCCAGGGGCGCGACCGAGATGCACGTCCATCGCCTCGCCGACGACGCGCGCGACCGCCGGGCGGTCGTCGCGGATCTTTCCGACGAGCCCGAGCGCGCCGCCCTCACAGCGCCGCCGCGAGATACGCCAGAACCGGGTCGGTGACACCCATCTCGGCCAGATGCGCATGCGTCTGGCGCACGTAGTCGGGATTGGCGCCGGAGATGCCGACGCCGCCGCGCACGAGCCGCAACAGCTCCGCCTCCGGCAGCCGCCCGGCGTATTGGGCATGGCCCTTGTCGACCACATAGGCGAGGGCCTCGACCTTCTCGCCGCCGGCGAGCCGGACGGCGAGGCGCCGTTCGAGATACACGCCCGTCACCTGCTCGCGCGCCCGCAGATAGGCGATCGTCTCCGCGGCCTCTTCCGGCGCGACGCGGAACGCGACCCCGTGGCAGCGCCCGCCGCGGTCGAGCCCGAGCACGAGCCCCGGCCGCTCCGGCGTGCCGCGATGGACGTGGCTGAAGACGCAAAGCGCCCGGTGATAGCCGTGCAGATGGGCGTGGCGGCGCTCGAGGAACGGGAATCCCGGCCGCCACATCAGCGAGCCGTAGCCGAACACCCAGAGATCGCTCGTGCGCGGGTCGCGCAATTCCGCCATGGTTCGCCGTCTTGGTCTTGAGGGCGCGCACTCGGGTCTTGGGGCGCGCTAACAGCTACGAGGCGGCGACACAATGCGGGCCGGCGGGGAGACATCGATGAGCGCCGGGACGGCGCCGCGCCGAAGCCGGTTCTGGCTGTTCGCGCCGCCGGCGCTGCTGGCGCTCCTCGCCGCGGCCTTGGCGGCGGCATGGTTCGTGATCCGGGCCCGAACCGGCGACGCGCTCGACGCTTTCGTCGCGAACGAGGCCGCCGCCGGTCGGCGCTGGGACTGCCCGGAGCGCGCGATTGCGGGGTTCCCGTTCCGGATCGAGGTGTCCTGCGCGCGGCTCGCCATCGAGGGACCGGAAGGCGCCATCGCGGCCGGGCGCCTGCGCACGGTGACGCAGATCTATCAGCCGCGCCACACAATCTTCGAGCTCGACGGGCCGTTCCGCGCCGCGAGCGGCGGCGTTGTGGCCGAGGGCAGCTGGGACGCCTTGCGCGGCAGCGTCCATACGGCGGCAAATGGGCTCGAGCGCGTCTCGCTGGTCCTTAGCGCGCCGAAGCTGCGGGTCACCGGCCTGCCGGCCGGCGAGGCGATGCTCTCGGCCCGCAGCGTCGAGGCGCATGTCCGGCCCGACCCCGCCGGCGCCGACGCAATCGACCTTGCCGCGACGATCGCCGGCGCCGCGGTGCCGCCGCTCGACCAGCTTCTCGGCGGCCCGGAGCCGATCGACGCCGACCTCCAGATCAGGGTCACGCAGGCGCGCGCCGGGTTGCGCCCGTCGCGGAGCGAGATCGAGCGCTGGCGCGAGGCCGGCGGGCGCATCGGCCTGACTTCGCTCACGACCGCGAAAGGCGCGCGCCGGCTCGAGGCCAAGGGCGAGCTCGGTCTCGACGAGCTGCGCCGCCCGATGGGGCGGCTCGAGGTCGCGGCGGCCGGCCTCGGCGACCTCCTCGGGACCCTCATGGGCGGGCGCCTTCCGGGCGCGCCGGGCGGGGTGCTCGGCGGCCTGCTCGGCCCGCGGCTGCAGCAGAATCTCGGCGGCGGATCGGCGAAGGACCCCGGCAAGCTCACGCCGCTGCCGGCGATCCGCATCGAGAACGGCCGCATTCATATCGGACCAGTGACGGTGCCTGGGGTCAGGCTGATGCCGCTGTATTGAGGCGGCGCCCGCCCGCCTACACGCGACCGTTCTGACGTCACGTGTCCGGTCTTCCGAACGCCGGACCGTCAGAACGCTACTCCTCCCGTCGGCGGCCGAAATCCGGCTCCGGCGTCTCCTGGCCGACCGAGATGATGCCGCGGCGGATGGCGCGGGTGCGGGTGAAGAGGCCGTGCAGCGCCTCGCCGTCGCCCCAGCGGATCGCCCGCTGCAGCGAGGCGAGGTCCTCGTTGAAGCGGCCGAGCATCTCCAGCACCGCCTCCTTGTTGTTGAGGAACACGTCGCGCCACATCGTCGGGTCGGAGGCGGCGATGCGGGTAAAATCGCGAAAGCCGCCGGCCGAGAACTTGATCACCTCGCCTTGCGTGACGGCCTCGAGGTCGGCTGCCGTGCCGACGATGTTGTAGGCGATGAGGTGCGGCACGTGGCTCGTGATCGCGAGCACGAGGTCGTGGTGCTGGGCGGTCATCACCTCGACGTTCGAACCCATGGCGGCCCAGAATTCGCGGACCTTCGCCACCGCTTCCTCGTCGGCCCCATCCGGCGGGGTGAGGATGCACCAACGATTGTGGAACAGCGTCGCGAAGCCCGAATCGGGCCCCGAATGCTCGGTGCCGGCGACCGGATGCGCCGGCACGAAGTGCACGCCCGGCGGCAGATGCGGCTGCACCTGCGAGACGACGGCGCCCTTGACCGAGCCGACGTCGGAGACGATCGCTCCCGGCTCGAGCGCGTCCCGCATCGCTTTCGTGACCGCCTCATAGGCGCCGATCGGCACGCAGAGGATGACGTGGTCGGCGCCGCCTGCGCCGCGTGCCGGGTCGCTCGTCGCCTCGTCGGCAAGCCCGAGCGCGCGCACCCGCGCCAGCACCGCCGCGTCGGCGTCGACCGCGACGATCGCGCCGGCGAGGTTGAGCCGCCGGGCGGCGCGCGCGATCGAGGAGCCGATGAGGCCGAAGCCGACGAGCGCCAGGCGCTCGAACAAGGGTCGGTCCCGCGGCGGTCCGAGGCGTTCAGGCATCCCGGCCCGCCCCGCCGGCGAGGAAGTCCTTCAGCGCCGCGACAGCGAGCCGGTTCGCCTCCTCGTCGCCGATCGTCATGCGCAGGCAGTTCGGCAGGCCGTAGGCGCCGACCGCGCGCAGCACGAGCCCGCGCCGCGTCAGGAACGCATCGGCGTCCTTGGCGCTGCGCCCCGCCTCGGTCGGGAAATGGATCAGGATGAAGTTGCCGACGCTCGGCGTGACGGTGAGCCCGAGCGCCGCGATCTCACGCGTCAGCCAGGGCAGCCAGCGCTCGTTGTGGGCGATGGCCGCTGCCGCATGCGCCTCGTCGGCAAGCGCCGCGACGCCGGCGGCGATCGCCGGCCCGTTGACGTTGAAGGGGCCGCGGATGCGGTTCACGGCGTCGATGACATGCGCCGGCCCGGTCATCCAGCCGAGGCGCAGCGAGGCGAGGCCGTAGATCTTCGAGAAGGTGCGGGTCATGACGACGTTCTCGGCCGACGCCGCGAGCTCGAGCCCGGCCGCGTAGTCGTTGCGGCGCACGTACTCGGCATAAGCCGCGTCGATGACGAGAAGCACCGTCGGCGGCAATCCGGCGTGCAGGCGCCGCACTTCCTCGAAGGGCAGATAGGTGCCGGTCGGGTTGTTCGGATTGGCGAGGAAAACGAGGCGCGTGTTCGGCGTCACCTTGGCGAGGATCGCGTCGACGTCGGCGGTGAGATCCCTCTCGGCCGCGACCACGGGGGTGCCGCCGGCAGCCAGGATCGTGATCTTGTAGACCAGGAAGCCGTGCGTCGTGAACACGCCCTCGTCGCCCGGGCCGACATAGGCCTGGGTCAGGAGGCTCAGGAGCTCGTCCGAGCCCGCACCGCAGACGATCCGAGCCGGATCGAGGCCATGCTTTGCCGCGATCGCTTCGCGCAGCGCTGCCGCCGTGCCCTCGGGGTAGGATTCGAGCTCACCCGCCGCGCGCCGCACCGCCTCGATCGCCTGCGGGCTCGGCCCGAGCGGCGTCTCGTTCGAGGACAGCTTGTGGACCTTAAGCAGGCCCGGCGCGCCGCTCTTGCCCGGCACATAGGCCTCGATCTCAAGCACGCCGGGACGGGGCAGGGGACGAGGGGACATGGGTTTCCTTGGAGTTCGCGCTGTCATGGCCGGGCTTGTCCCGGCCACCTCGATCGGAAGGCTCATCGTCCTTGGGGCCGAGGTCACCGGCACAAGGCCGGTGACGACAAAGGTGTTGCGGTGGGTTCCGGGTAGGCCTCGCGGGACCGAACGAGCTGTGTTGTTGTCGCCGAAGCCTCTACCCCAGCTTCATCACGATTTCACGTGGAAACGCTCGGCGTGGCTGCCGATCTCGGCGAGGTCGGCGGCGGCGAGCGCCGTCTGCAGATCGCCCGCCGCGACGGCGCCCGGAGCGGCGAGCAGCACCGACAGGCCGCGCGAGGAGCCGGCGCTGGCGATGACCTCGCAGTGAAGAGCGGCGACGGCTGATTGCTCCTTGCCGCCCCAGCGCTCGAAGCTCGCGGCATAGAGCACGACGTCGCGCACGGCGGCGTCGGCGAGCGGCCTCGAGACCACGAAGACCGGCGTGCCGGCCGGGTGGTCGGGGCGCTCGATGAAGGGCAGGCGGGCGATCACCTTCGGGCGCTTGTCGCCGACGAGGTCGCGCCACCAGGCGCCGGCCGAGACGCCCTGGTCGAGGCGGAAGATGCCGAGGTCGCCCCGGGCCGCGGCGACGGCGGCGATCACCGCCGCGGCGCTCTCGTGCGGGCGGTAGGGCACGCTGAAGCCGAAGTGGAAGCGGGCCGTGTCGCGCATCGGCGCGTCGCCGCCGGAGACGTCGGCATGGACCGCGAACGGGGCCTGGACATAGGTGAAGGTCGCGATGATGACGCGCCAGATGCCCTCCGCCGTGTCGAGCGGCAGGAGGCCGGCGTGGCGCGCCGCGAGCGCCCGCATCATCGCCGCCTCGCGGCCGGGGCGAAAGGCCGAGCCCGTCTCCGAGGTCTTCTTGACCGCGATCAGCCGGTCGATGATGTCGCCGCGCTCCATCAGCAGCCGGTGCATCGCCTCGTCGATGCGGTCGATCTCGGCCCGCAGATCGGCGAGGGCCGGCGGATTTCCGCCCGCTCCCGGTGCCGGTTTCGG
>JAJKJG010000373.1 GCA_021154065.1 Methylobacterium sp. | reverse complement strand
CGCAAGACCTGCCCGTTCTCAGGCGCAAACGCGCCGAAGATCGACTACAAGGACACGAAGCTCCTCTCGCGCTACGTCTCGGAGCGCGGCAAGATCGTGCCCTCGCGGATCACCGCGGTGTCGGCAAAGAAGCAGCGCGAACTCGCCCAGGCGATCAAGCGCGCCCGCTTCCTCGGGCTCCTGCCCTACGTGATCCGGTGACCCCTGCCCTCTCCCGCCAGCGGGAGAGGGGTTCTTGAAACGCTGAGGCGGGCAAGGGCCTGCCTCTAACCCTGCGACGGCAGCGGGACAGCGAGCGTGATGAACTTCTCCCTTGTCGGCGCCGGCGCCGGGCTCGTCTCGGCCCTCCTGATCGCGGTCGTCGCCAAGGCGACGCCGCTCGCGCTCCTGCTGTTCCTCCTCGCGCCGATCCCCGTCCTCATCGTGACGCTCGGCTGGGATCACCGCGCCGGGCTCGTCGCCTGCCTGACCGGCGGCCTCGCGACGGCGCTCGCCCTATCGCCGATCGAGGGCATCGGCTTTGCCGTCGGCACCGGCCTGCCGGCCTGGTGGCTCGGCTATCTCGCGCTCCTCGGCAAGGCGCAGCCGAGCGGCGCCGTCGACTGGTACCCGCTCGGACGGCTGCTTGCCTGGATCGCCGCGACGGCGGCGCTGACCGTGCTGGCGACCGCGATCGTGTCGTCGTCCGGCGATTTCGCGAGCTTCCACGGCCGGATGCGGCGGATCGCGGATCTGTTCCTTCAGGCCCAACTGCGCGGCCCGCCGGGCGCCCCGAAGCCCGCCGACGACGCGTTGATCGAGGCGGTGGCGCAGCGCTTCGCGGCCTTGGCGCCGATGTTTGCCGCCCAAGGCTTCACGCTCATCCTCACCGCCTATGTCTGGATCGGGGCAAAGGTCGTCGCCCTCTCCGGACGCCTGCCGCGTCCCTGGCCCTATATCCCGGCAACGCAGATGCCGCGCTCGGCGCTCGTCATGCTCGCCGGCGCGTTCGGGCTCGCTTACGCGGCGGGCGGCTTTGCCGGCGTGCTCGGGCTCTCGCTCCTCGGCGCCACCCTCATGGCTTTCGGGCTGCAGGGGCTCGCCCGCCTCCACCAGGTCACGCTCGGGCGCGGCGGCCGCACCGCGATGCTGACCATCGCCTATCTGCTGCTCGTCCTGAGCCAGGGCATGCTGTTCATCGCCCTCATCCTCTTCGGCATCGCCGACACCCTGTTCGGGCTTCGCGCCCGGCTGAAGCTGCCGCCTGCGCCGCCTCTCGGCGGGCCCGGCCCCCGTTCAACCTGACCTCAGATCGAAGGAGTGAAGACATGGAAGTGATTCTACTCGAGCGCGTCGCCAAGCTCGGACAGATGGGCGACACCGTGCGGGTCAAGGACGGCTTTGCGCGCAACTTCCTCCTGCCGCGCGGCAAGGCCCTGCGTGCGACGAAGGACAACAAGGCGCGCTTCGAGACCGAGCGCGCCCAGCTCGAGGCGCGCAACCTCGAGCGCCGCACCGAAGCCAAGGGCGTCGCCGACAAGCTCGACGGCCAGAGCTTCGTCGTCATCCGCCAGGCCGGGGAGACCGGCGTGCTCTACGGCTCGGTCTCGACCCGCGACCTCGCCGAGACCATGACGGCCGGCGGCTTCACTGTGAATCGCGAGCAGGTGGCGCTCAACGCACCGATCAAGACACTCGGCCTGCACACCGTCCCGGTGAGCCTCCACCCCGAGGTTGAGGTCAAGGTGACGATCAATGTCGCCCGCAGCCCCGAGGAGGCCGAGCGCCAGGCGCGCGGCGAGACCGTCACCACCCGCGAGGAGACGAACCTCGACGAGCTCGGCCTCGAGGTCGGCGCGGCGCTTGCCGAAGCCGGCCCCGGCGCCGAGGCTTGAGTCCGTTCTCATTTTGTTCTAGATAGATTCGGCCGCCGAGTCGAGACTCGGCGGCCGGCGCTTTGCCTTGCGGCCGCGCGGCCGCCGTCGATGTCAAGCGCGACGTCGAAGGCGGGCGCACGAAATGTGGGAATCGGGGAATTCAGGGGATGCGCATCCGCCGCCCGTGTGAAGGTTCGGCGACCCGCTAGAACTCTCGGCGCATCAGCAGATTCGGAACCCCGATGGCCACCGCGAACGCGCTCATCGCCCGCCTCGAGACGGCCGCGCCGGACTACCGCGTCGCGCCGAACAACATCGACGCCGAGCAAGCGCTCCTGGGCGCGATCCTCGTCAACAACGACGCCTACTACCGGGTCTCGGACTTCCTCGAGCCGGCCCATTTCTTCGAGGATCTGCACAAGCGCATCTACGAGATCGCGACGACGCTGATCAAATCCGGCAAGGTCGCGACGCCGATCACGCTCAAGACCTTCCTCGGCGACCAGGACCTCGGCGGCGTCACCGTCTCGCAATACCTCGCCCGCCTCGCGGCCGAAGCGACGACGGTGATCAACGCCGAGGATTACGGCCGCACGGTCTACGACCTCGCCATCCGCCGCAGCCTGATCTCGATCGGCGAAGGCATGGTCAACGTCGCCTACGACGCGCCGGTCGAATCCTCGCCGCGGTCGCAGATCGAGGAGACCGAACGCAAGCTCTACGAGCTTGCCGAGACCGGCAAATACGACGGCGGCTTCCAGCGCTTCTCGGACGCGTTGACGACCGCGATCGACATGGCGGCGAACGCCTTCAAGCGCGAAGGCAAGCTCTCCGGCACCGCGACCGGGCTTGCCGATCTCGACCGCATGATGGGCGGGCTGCAGCCCTCCGACATGATCATCATCGCCGGGCGCCCCGGCATGGGCAAGACGGCGCTCGCGACCAACATCGCCTTCAACGTCGCCAAGGATTACGCCTTCGAGAAACAGCCGGACGGCAGCCACAAGACCGTCAACGGCGGCGTCGTCGGCTTCTTCTCGCTCGAGATGTCGGCCGAGCAGCTCGCGACCCGAATCATCGCCGAGCAGTCCGGCATCCCCTCCTACAAGATCCGCCGCGGCGACATCCGCGAGGACGATTTCTACAAGCTCACCGACGTCGCCCGCGACCTGCAGGCGATGCCGCTCTACATCGACCAGACCGGCGGCCTCGGCATCGCGCAGCTCGCGGCGCGGGCGCGCCGCCTGAAGCGCCAGCGCGGCCTCGACCTCCTCGTCGTCGACTACCTGCAGCTGCTCTCGGGATCGGCGAAGAAGGGCGAGAACCGGGTCCAGGAGCTGACCGAGATCACGACCGGCATGAAGGCGCTGGCAAAGGAGCTGAACGTTCCGATCCTCGCCCTGTCGCAGCTCTCCCGCCAGGTCGAGCAGCGCGACGACAAGCGCCCGCAGCTTTCCGATCTGCGCGAATCGGGTTCGATCGAGCAGGACGCCGACGTCGTGATGTTCGTCTTCCGCGAGGAGTACTACCTGAAGAACAAGGAGCCGAAGCCCGGCACCGAAGAGCACTTCAAGTGGCAGTCGGACATGGACCAGTCCCATGGGCGCGCCGAGGTCATCATCGGCAAGCAGCGCCACGGCCCGACCGGCACCGTCCAGCTCGCCTTCCAGGCCGAGGTCACCCGCTTCACGAACCTCGCCGACGAGCACAAGCTGCCGGACCGGGTCGGCGATTGAGCCGCGCCAAGAGGATCGGCTGCTTCACGGGGGCAGGGGGCGCCGTTTCCGGAGTCTATGATATGCTGAGGCTCTCTCGTCGGCAGGCGGGATAGGAACTTCCGGATGCCCGTTCCGAAGCGACACCACCAGGCCACGGCCGAAGCTGACACTCCGAACGCCTCCCGGCGGGCTCCGAGCGGGCTCTACGGGGACGACCTCTACACCTGGGCGATCGAGCAGGCGGCGGCGCTCCGGGCCGGCGACCTCGAGAGCCTTGACCTGGCAAACCTTGCCGAGGAGATCGAAGACTTGGGCAGCGAGCAGTTGCACAAGCTGACGAGCGCGTACCGGATCGTCCTGACCCACGTGCTGAAGTGGGACCATCAGCCGGAACGCCGATCCCGGAGCTGGGCGACCTCGATCAACTCGCAGCGGGTCGCTGCGAGCGACGTCTTGGAGGACAGCCCGGGGCTCAAGAGCCGTCGCGATGTCGCGCTGGCCCGGGCTTACCGGCGCGCGCGGATCGAAGCGGGCGGGCAAACAGGGCTCGGAGAGGACGCCTTTCCGGCCGAATGTCCATACTCGCTGGACGACGTCATGATGCGCGAATTCCCTTGGCCGCTGCAGGGATAGGTTGCCCGGAACCATTGAACGACCTCTCGCCAGAGCCGAACCACGCCGTTGAAACCGGCCCGCCGGAGGCTGAAGCCGGCGCCGTGCTGACGATCGACCTCGGCGCGCTCGTCGCGAATTGGCGGCTGCTGCAGGCGCGCGCCGGGGGCGCCGAATGCGCCGCCGTCGCCAAGGCCGACGGCTACGGGCTCGGGCTGAGCGCCGTGGTGCGGGCGCTCCGCGCTGCCGGCTGCCGCAGCTTCTTCGTCGCCGACCTGTCCGAGGCGGTAGCGGCCCGGGAGGCCTGCGGCGACGGCACGGTCCATGTGCTCAACGGCCTCCTGCCCGGCACCGCCGCGACCTATGCCGGCCTTGGGCTGACGCCGATCCTCGGATCACAGGACGAGGTCGCCGAGTGGGCGGGATTTTGCCGGAACGCCGGGACACGGTATCCGGCAGCGCTCCATTTCGACACCGGCATGAACCGCCTCGGGCTGCCGGCTGCCGCGGCCGCCGAGGTCGCGCGCAGCCCCCTCCTTGGCGATTTCGAGCCGGCCCTGGTGATGAGCCATTTCGTCAGCGCCGAGGAACCGGAAAACCCGCTGAACGCGCGCCAGATCGAGCGCTTCGCGGCGGTGCGTCAAGCGTTCCCCGAAGTGCCGGCCTCGCTCTGCAACTCGTCCGGCGTCTTCCTGCCCGAAAGACCGCATTACGATCTCGTCCGCCCGGGCTACGCCCTTTACGGCGGCAATCCGGCTCCCGGCCGCAGCAACCCGATGCAAGCGGTGATCCGGCTTCAAGGCCGCATCGTCCAGATCCGGGCGGCGCCGGACGGCGACACGGTCGGCTACAACGCCCAATGGACCGCGCACGGGGCGCGGCGGCTCGCGGTGGTGTCGGTCGGCTACGCCGACGGCTACCCGCGCGCGGCGAGCGCCACCGACGCGAAGCGCGACACGCAGATCGCCGCGGGCGCCGCCATCGTCGCCGGGCTGCACTGCCCCTTCGCCGGGCGCGTGTCGATGGACCTGATCGTCGTCGACATCACCGAGGTGCCGGCCGGAGCGGTCAAGCGCGGCGATCTCGTGACGTTGATCGGCGCCGACCTCACGATCGACGAGGTCGGCCGCCGCGCCGGCACCATCGGCTACGAGATCCTGACGAGCCTCGGCCGGCGCTACGCCCGCCGCTACGTCGGCGGCTGAACGACACCGGTCGGGCGTTCGTGGTAGAATGGACGGGAGGAGCCCGAAGCATGGCCAAGACGTACACCATACGACCGGACCTCGAGGCCTTCGTCGACCAACTCGTGGCATCCGGCCGCTATCTATGCGCCGCGGAGGTGATCTCCGACGGGCTCGAGCTTCTCAAGGATCAGGAACTCGCCCGGGAGGGAAGACGCGCCGAATTATCTGCGAAGATCGAAGAGGGAATGGAGGACATCCGGGCCGGTCGCGTCCATGATGCGGAGGACGTGTTTCGCGAAATGGAGGAACTGATCGCCAGCAAAGAAGGTAACAGGGATGCGGCCGAATGAGAGTGCGCTATTCCGCTAGCGCCAGAGCCGACCTGCGAACCCTCCTAGAGTACATCTCGAACAACAACCCGAGCGCCGCCCGAAAACTCAACAAGGCCATCCGCAAGGCGGCCGCTTCGCTTGCCCAGAACGCACGCCGAGGCCGGCTCGTGGATTTCGGCTCCGTGGGCAAGCTGCGGCGGCTTATCGTTCCACCCTATCTCCTCTTTTACGAGATCGAAGGGGGCGCCGTCACCGTCGTCAGGATCGTTCACGGTGCGCGCGACCTCCCTGCGGTTCTCGCCGGCCGCGGCGACGAAGAGACCTGACCATGGCCAAATCCCACGCCACCTTCGTCTGCCAGAGCTGCGGCGCGGTCTACAACCGCTGGAAAGGCCGCTGCGAGGCCTGCGGCGGCTGGAACACGGTCGTCGAGGAGACCGGCGCCGCGCACCCGCTGGCAGGCCCCGTCGCGACGCGCCCGAGCCGGGCGAAAGGCCGCGTGTTCCCGCTCGAGGGCCTTGCCGGCGCGACGCACGAGGCGCCGCGCACGCCATCCGGCCTTGCCGAGTTCGACCGCGTCACCGGCGGCGGCTTCGTGCGCGGCTCGGTGATCCTCATCGGCGGCGATCCGGGCATCGGCAAGTCGACGGTGCTGATGCAGGTCTCGGCCGCGCTCGCCAAGGGCGGGCATCGCGTCGTCTATATCTCGGGCGAGGAGGCGATCGCGCAGGTGCGGCTTCGGGCCGAGCGCCTCGGCCTCGGCGACGCCTTGGTCGAGCTCGCAGCCGAGACCAATGTCGAGGACATCGTCGCGACGCTTGCCCAAGGGAAGCCGCCGGCGCTCGCCGTCATCGACTCGATCCAGACGATGTGGACCGAGACGGTCGAATCGGCGCCCGGAACCGTCACCCAGGTGCGCGGCTCGGCGCAGGCGCTGATCCGGTTCGCGAAGAGCTGCGGCACGGCGGTGATCCTCGTCGGCCATGTCACCAAGGACGGCCAGATCGCCGGACCGCGCGTCGTCGAGCACATGGTCGACGCGGTGGTGTCGTTCGAGGGCGACACCGGGCACCATTTCCGCATCCTGCGCGCGGTCAAGAACCGCTTCGGGCCAACGGACGAGATCGGCGTCTTCGAGATGACCGACCACGGCCTTGCCGAGGTGCCGAACCCGTCCGAGCTGTTCCTCGCGAGCCGCGACCACGGCACCGCCGGGACGGCGGTCTTTGCCGGCATGGAAGGCACGCGCCCGGTGCTGGTCGAGATCCAGGCGCTCGTAGCCCCGACATCACTCGGCACGCCGCGCCGGGCGGTCGTCGGCTGGGACCCGAGCCGCCTGTCGATGGTGCTCGCCGTGCTCGAGGCGCATGGCGGGCTGAAGCTCGGCATGCACGATGTCTACCTCAACGTCGCCGGCGGCCTGCGCATCAGTGAGCCCGCCGCCGATCTTGCCGCCGCGGCGGCCCTGGTCTCCTCGCTCTCGGGGGCGCCGCTCCCGGCCGACACGGTCTATTTCGGCGAGGTCGGGCTTTCCGGCGCGATCCGGCCGGTCGCCCAGACGCCGGCCCGGCTCAAGGAGGCGGCAAAGCTCGGCTTCCCCAACGCCGTCGCGCCGAACGCGCGCGGCGACAAGGGCGAGCGCCCGATTCCGGGGGCGGCCTCGATCGGGCACATCGCCGACCTCGTCGCCGGGATCGCCGCCGCCGCCCGTCCACGGCCGATGCCGGTGCAGCGGCGCCGGGAAGGGTTACGCGGCGAGCTTTGCGGTCTATACACGCGGCCGACCGGTTCGCCCCGGCCACGCCCGATTTCGCCAAGCGTTGCGGCCCCTGACCACCATGCCCGTTTCCGTCCTCGACCTCGTCGTCCTCGGCGTCGTGCTGATCTCCGCGCTTCTCGCCGCCGTCCGGGGCTTCACCCGCGAGGTGCTGGCGATCGTCGCTTGGGTCACGGCGGCGGCGGCGGCGTGGTTCCTGCACAAGGCCGCCCTGCCCTATGCCGAGCAGTACATCAACAACAAGACCATCGCGCTCGTCGCGGCGATCGGCGGCATCTTCATCCTGACGCTGATCGTCGTCTCGGTCATCACCGTGAAGATCTCGGACCTAATCCTCGATTCGCGCATCGGCGCGCTCGACCGCACCCTCGGCTTCGTGTTCGGGGCCGGGCGCGGCCTCCTGCTCTGCGTGATCGGCTGGGTCTTCCTGTCCTGGCTCGCGCAAGGCAAGATGCCCGAATGGGCCGCGAACGCGAAGACCCGGCCGATGCTCGAAAGCACCGGCAACTCGCTCATCACCATGCTGCCCGACAATCCGGAGGGCCTGCTCAAGCAGCTCCGCAAGCCGAAGCCCGAGGGCGAGGCGCCCGGTCAGGACGAGGCCGATCCGCAGCGCGGCGGCGGGCCGCCGATTCCGCCCCGGCGAAGCTGAAGAACGCGGGAATAACTTCGACGCCGCGGTTGGCGCCAAAGGGCCCAGACCCTACATAAGCGGCTTGGCGTAGGACCGCCCGGCGCGCCGAAGGATCGACGTTCATGGCAGCACCGACCGAGACCCGGCAGGCGGGGTCCGCGAAAGACCTCGACGGCGACACCCTGCGCGAGGAATGCGGCGTCTTCGGCATCTACGGCCACCCCGATGCCTCGGCGATCGTCGCGCTCGGCCTCCACGCCCTGCAGCACCGCGGCCAGGAAGCCGCCGGCATCGTCTCCTTCGACGGCCGCGTCTTCCACTCCGAGCGCAAGCTCGGCCTCGTCGGCGACAGCTTCTCGGACCGCGCCACCATCGAGCGCCTAGAGGGCGCCTCGGCAATCGGGCACGTCCGCTACTCGACGACCGGCGGGACGATCATGCGCAACGTCCAGCCGCTCTTCGCCGAGCTCGAAGGCGGTGGCTTCGCGGTCGCCCATAACGGCAACCTCACCAACGGCCTGACGCTGCGCCGCAACCACATCCGCGACGGCGCGATCTACCAGTCGACGACCGACACCGAGGCGATCGTCCATCTCGTCGCCCGCAGCCGCAAGCCGCTCGTCGTCGACCGGTTCATCGACGCGGTGCGCCAGCTCGAGGGCGCGTTCTCGCTCGTCGCGCTCACCAATAAAAAGCTCATCGGCGCCCGCGACCCGCTCGGCATCCGGCCGCTCGTCATCGGCGAGCTCGGCGGCCGCTACATCCTCGCCTCCGAGACCTGCGCCCTCGACATCATCAACGCCCGCTTCGTGCGCGACGTGCAGAACGGCGAGATGGTGGTGATCTCCGACGACGGGCTCGAATCGATCCGCTATGCGCCGCCGCAGGCGATGCGGCCCTGCATCTTCGAGTACATCTACTTCTCCCGCCCCGACTCGATCGTGAACGGCCGCTCCGTCTACGACGCCCGCAAGGCCATGGGGGCGCAGCTCGCCCGCGAGGCGCCGGCCGACGCCGACGTCGTCGTCCCGGTGCCGGATTCAGGCGTGCCGGCGGCGCTCGGCTTCGGCCAGGAATGCGGCATCCCCTACGAGCTCGGCATCATCCGCAACCACTATGTCGGGCGCACCTTCATCGAGCCGACGCAGTCCGTGCGTGAGCTCGGCGTCCGCCTCAAGCACTCGGCGAACCGCGCCGTCGTCAGGGGCCGCCGCATCGTCCTCGTCGACGACAGCCTCGTGCGCGGCACGACCTCGGTGAAGATCGTGCGCATGATGCGCGAGGCCGGCGCCCGCGAGGTCCATTTCCGCATCGCCTCGCCGCCGATCACCCACCCCGATTTCTACGGCATCGACACGCCCGAGCGCGACAAGCTCCTTGCCGCGACGCACGACCTCGAGGGCATGCGGCGCTACATCGACGCCGACACCCTCGCCTTCCTGTCGGTCGACGGCATCTACCGCGCCATGGGCCATGACGGCCGCGACCCGGTGCGGCCGCAGTTCACCGACCACTGCTTCACCGGCGACTACCCGACGCCGCTGACGGATCTCGCGGTCGCGACCCCGCGCCGGCTCGCGATGCTCGCCGAGGCGGATTAGCCGCGCCGCTGTCATTCCGGGGCGGCGCGGAGCGCCGAGCCCGGAACCCATACCCGCCAGAGGTGCCGAACGCGCACCACCGTTTCACAATCATCGGGAAGGCTTGTGGTTATGGGTTCCGGGCTCGCGCTCCGCGCGCCCCGGAATGACAGCCGGTGGACGCTTCCCACGTAACCCCTTACGGCTCCCCCCATGGACAAGCCCCTCCTCGACCGCCTCGCGGTGGTGACCGGTGCCTCGCGCGGCATCGGCCGCGCCGCCGCGCTCGCTTTCGCCGGCGCCGGCGCGCATGTGATCGCGCTCGCCCGCACGCAAGGCGCGCTCGAGGAGCTCGACGACGAAATCCGCGCCGCCGGCTCGTCGGCGACGCTCGTGCCGCTCGACCTCAAGGACTACGACGCCCTCGACCGCCTCGGCGCCACGATCCACGAGCGCTGGGGCAAGCTCGACATCCTGCTCGGCAACGCCGGCCTTCTCGGCGAGATCGCGCCGCTCGCCCATGTCGACCAGCCGGTCTGGGACGCCGTCATGGCGGTCAACGTCACGGCGAACTGGCGCCTCATCCGCTCGCTCGACCCGCTGCTGCGCAAGAGCGACGCCGGGCGCGCGATCTTCCTCACCTCCGGCGCCGCGCACCGCTGCCTTGCCTATTGGGGCCCGTACTCGGTGTCGAAGGCGGCGCTCGAGGCGCTCGTCCGCACCTACGCCGCCGAGACCGCAACGACCCCGGTGCGCCTCATGCTGGTCAACCCCGGCCCCTTGCGCACCCGCATGCGCGCCGCCGCCATGCCGGGCGAGGACCCGCAGACGCTGCGCACGCCGGAAGAGCTCGCCCCGCACTTCGTCCGTCTCGCCTCGCCGCAATGGAGCGAAACGGGCAAGATCTACGATTTCCCACAGGACAAGGTGCTGGCGCCGCGGGGACCCGCAGTCTCACGAGCGGAGTTACTCGAATAGTTCGCTGTGCGATCCTGTGCGAGCCAAAATCAGCTCGTCCTCTGTTTCATACCAGATGAGGAGCCAGTCAGGGGTCACGTGACATTCCCAAGCGCCGACCCACTTGCCCGATAACCTATGGAGGTGATGACGCTCATCGAGATCTACGCGATTCCGTCGGCGTTCAACGATCACGTCGAGCTTTTTTAGATCGAGGCCCTGTTTTCTGACCAGCTTCAGGTCTCTCCTGAACCGGTTCGTTCGGCTCACCTTCTTCATCGTCTTCCTCAAGAATATCGTAAATACTATGTATCTCTTTTAAATTTCGGCCGAGCATCGCATCCTCCAATGCTGCCCTCGTGGTCTCGTTTGGCATCTTTAGCGAAATAGGAAAGCCCCTTTCAGAAATAATCCTACGATACAAAATGCCGACCGCCGTGCTGGGCGTTAGGCCGACCTCGGACAAGATTCGTTCAGCTCCTTCCTTGAGTTCAGGTTCGATCCGGGCGCGTACAACGGAGGTTTTAGACATATCTTACTCGAAGTTCTTTCGGCGCGTGCCGTATGTAGCACAATCCGGCTACATCTTCAACCCTTGTCGAACGGGTTCTTCCCCGTCCTGAGTGACACCCGGATCGGCACGCCCGGCAGGTCGAACGCCTCGCGCAGGGCGTTGACGAGGTAGCGGGTGTACGACTTCGGCAGGGCGTCGAGCTGGTTGCCGAAGATGGCGAAGGTCGGCGGGCGGGCCTTCGCCTGCGTCATGTAGCGGATCTTGATCCGCCTGCCCGACACGGCCGGCGGCGGGTTCGCGGCAAGCGCCCCCTCGAGCCACTGGTTCAGCCGCGCCGTCGCGATACGGCGGTTCCAGACCTCGTAGGCTGCCACCACCGCCTGCATAAGCCGGTCGAGGCCCTCGCCGGCAAGCCCCGAGATCGGCACGAGCGGCGCGCCCCGCACCTGCGGCAGGAGCCGCGTCGCCTTCTCGCGCAGCTCCTTCAGGAGCCCCGGCTTGTCGGCGACGAGGTCCCATTTGTTCAAGCCGATGACGATCGCGCGGCCCTCCTGCTCGATCAGGTCGACGATCGAGAGATCCTGCTTCTCGAACGGGATCGTCGCGTCGAGGAGCACGACCACGACCTCGGCAAAGCGCACGGCGCGCAGCGCGTCGCCGACCGACAGCTTCTCGAGCTTATCCTGCACCCGGGCGCGCTTGCGCAGACCCGCGGTGTCGAAGAGCTTGATCGGCCGGCCGCGCCATTGCCAGTCGATCGCGATGGCATCGCGGGTGATGCCGGCCTCGGGGCCGGTGAGCAGACGATCGACGCCGATCAGCTGGTTGATGAGCGTCGACTTGCCGGAGTTCGGGCGCCCGACGATCGCGACCTTGAGCGGCTTGCCCTCGCCGCCCTCATCGTCCTCGGCCTCCTCCTCTTCCCCGAGATAGGGCAGGAGCGCATCGAAGAGCTCGCCGATGCCCTCGCCGTGCTCGGCCGAGAACGCCACCGGCTCTCCGAGCCCGAGCGAGAACGCGTCGTAGGCGCCCGCCGTCCCGGCGCCGCCCTCGGCTTTGTTCGCGACGAGCACCACCGGCTTGCCGGAGCGGCGCACGAGCTCGACGAAGGGCTGGTCCGCCGGCAGCACGCCGGCGCGCGCGTCCATCAGGAAGAGGATGACGTCCGCCTCGGCGATCGCCGCCTCGGTCTGGTCGCGCATGCGCCGCATCAGCGAGCCCTCCTCCGCCTCCTCGAGGCCGGCGGTGTCGATGATGCGGAAGCTCAAGGGGCCGAGCCGCGCGTCGCCCTCGCGGCGGTCGCGGGTGACGCCGGGGCGGTCGTCGACGAGCGCGAGCTTCTGGCCGACGAGGCGGTTGAAGAGGGTCGACTTGCCGACGTTCGGCCGGCCGACGATGGCGACGGTCGCCGTCATGGCTCCCCTCGCGCCGCGCTATTGGGTCGCTTGCGCCGGTCCGGCGTTGACGAGGGCGCTGTAGATCTCGAGCCGGCTGCGCAACGCCTGCGGGGTTTCGCGGTCGGCCGCGATCTGGTCGAACCAGCGGCCGGCGGCGTCGTAATCGCCCCGCTTCAGCGCGGAAAGGCCGAGCATCTCGCGCGCCGTGTGGCGCCAGGCATTGGTCGGCGTCGCGATGCGCTCGAGCGCCGGCTGCGCCGCTCCCGCCTCGGCGGTGTCGAGCCGAAGCATTGCGGCGCGAAGGCGGGCGAGATCCTGCAGGACGGCGGGAACGCCGCCGTCGGCGGCGAGCCCGTCATAGGCCTTCGCGCCCTCGGCGGCGTCGTGCTGGCCGGTCTCGGCGGCGAGCCGGAAGCGGGCGAGAAGCCGATAGCCGGCGGCCGAATCCGTCGTCAGCCCGCGCAGTATCTGCGCCGATTCCTCGCCCTTGCCGTCCTGGTCGAGGCGGAGCGCCTCCTGGTAGCGCGCGGCCGCGGCCTCGGCGCGGGTGCGCTCGACGTGCTGCCAATAGCGCCAGCCGCCGACCGCCGCGACGACGAGCACGGCGAGCCCGACGATCAGGTGGTTGAAGCGCCTCCAAAGCTCGGCGATGCGGTCGCGACGATACTCCTCGTCGACCTCGCGGATGAATTCGTTCGACTCGGCCAAGAAACCGATCCCTTTCGCGGCCCTATCAGGAAGGGCGGTCGCCTATCACAGTCGCTCCGGGATGGCGAGCGTCAGGCGCCCGCGCCCGGGAGCACCGGCACCCCGATCAGCCAGGCATGGAGCCGCAGAAGGAAGGCGAGCCACACGGCCGTCCCGATCGCGACCGCGATCAGGTCGTTCTTCGGCCCGGCCGGGAACGTTACCGGGCCGCCATGGTCGCGGACCTCGTCGCGGCGCTTTGCCGAGATTCGCGCCATGATGGCCCAGGCGAGGATCGAGCCGAAGAGGAGGATCGAGCCGAGATCGCCGTTGGCGAGAAGGTGTGCGAGGGCCCAGAGCTTCACCCCGGCGAGCATCGGGTGCTTGAGGGTGCGCTTGATCCGGCCGGGAAAATAGGGTGCAACGAACATCACGAAGGCGGGCCAGACCAGGAGCAGCGCCAAGTGGCGCGTCCAGACCGGCGGCTCCCAGACCGGGATGTATCCGGCCGCCCGATAGCGGCCGAAGCCGATGGCGATCAGCACCACGCCGGCGACCGAGAGGACGGAATAGAGGCCCTTGTACGGTCCCTCGCCGAGCCGCGCGACGAGCGCTGCCCTCGGCTCGCGCGCCAGGGTGAAGGCGTGCGTGCCGAGGAAGAGCACCAGGCCAAGGATGAGAAGCGCCATCGCGTCCGGTCTCCGAAATGCGCCGTCAACCTATCCGGGCGATGATCGCAAGGTAAGTGCGGCCAAGCTCGGGCATGGGGCGATGAGGGTTCTTGCAGCGGCAATCGTGCTTGCCCTCGCCGCGGTCGTGGGCCGGCAAGCCGTCGCCGCCGAGCCGCCGCTCGCCGCGCCGACGCTCGTCGGGCCGCCCGAAATCGTGTTCGCGTCGACGAAGGATGCCTGCGATGGTCACGACGTTCCGGACGCGCCGGTGCGGGCGTTTCGCGACGCGCAGGGCGCGGTCGTGCTCTTCGGGATGCATTACCAGAACCGCGCGCTCCGCGGTGAAAGCTTCGACAAGCTGAAGCTCGATTGCCGGATCGTGCTGGCCTCGTCGGGCAAGGCCGATCCCGCGGCCTACGACGACAAGAGCTGGATCACGGCGACCTGGACCGAGGATGGAACCCGGGTCGAGGCGCTCCTCCACCACGAGTACCAGGCAAACCATCATGCCGGCCGGTGCAAGGCCAAGGAATATCTCGCCTGCTGGTACAACACCGTGCTGGCGGTTGCCTCGAGCGACGGCGGCGCGAGCTTCCCGCGGCCGAAAACGCCGCAGGTCGTCGCCGCCGCGCCCTTCCGCCAGGAGGTCGGCCAGGGCCGGCACCGCGGCTTCTTCAACCCGTCGAACATCGTCACCGACGGGGCCCTGCGCTACATGTTCGCGGCGACGACCGGCTGGGACGGCCAGCCGAGCGGCGCCTGCCTCTTCCGCACCGCCGACGTCGCCGATGGGTCGGCTTGGCGCGCCTGGGACGGCGAGCAGTTCTCGGTGCGCTACGCCGATCCCTACCGCAGCCACAAAAAGCCGGGCCGCGCCTGCCGCCCGATCGAGCCCTTCCCGGCGCCGGTCGGCGCGGTGGTGCGGCATCGCCCGAGCGGCGCCTGGATCGCGGTCTTCCAGGCCGCCGCCGATGGCGGCCGCTTTCCCGAGCCGGGGTTCTACTACGCGGCCTCGCGCGACCTCGTCGCGTGGGACAAGCCGCGGCTGCTTATCGCCGGCAAGACCCTCTACGACAGCCCGTGCGGCGCGAGCGAGCTCATCGCCTACCCCTCGCTCCTCGATCGCGAGGCCAATGGGCGCAATTTCGACGATGTCGGCGACGCGGCCGAGCTCTATTTCGCGACGCTGCGGATCGAGGGCTGCGCGGTAACCTCGGACCGCAACCTCGTCCGCCGGAAGGTCGCGATCAAGGTCTGGCCTTAAGCCGCAGTCGCCGTCATACGAACCCCGGTTTCGCGCGGCGGGCGTGAGCGGCCTCGGTCATCTTGTCGACGACGCCGGCGAGCGCGCCGCCGATCATCGGCGCGATGAGGAAGAGCCACACCTGCGCCAGCGCGTCGCCGCGCAGGACGAGCGCCGGACCGAACGAGCGGGCGGGATTCACCGACAGCCCGGTCACGTTGACGAAGGGCAGGTGCAGCAAGACGAGCGTCAGACCGACGACGAGGCCGGCAAGATGCCCGGCGCCACGCTTGCCGGTGACGCGCAGGATGACGAAGATGAAGATGAAGGTGGCGATGATCTCGGCCAGGAACGCCGCGACGAGGCCGTAGCCGCCCCCATAGGTGGGTCCCCAGCCGTTCTGGCCGAGCCCACCCTTGGCGAGGTCGTAGGGGGCGAGCTTCCCCGAAAGGAGGAGATAGAGAAGGACCGCGCCGGCGATGCCGCCGAGGAGCTGCGCCACCATGTAGCGCCAGGCCTCGGCCATCTCGAGCCGGCCCGCCGCGACGAGCCCGATCGTCACCGCCGGGTTGATGTGGCAGCCCGAGATCGGCCCGATGGCGTAAATCATCGCCATGACGGTGAGCCCGAACGCCATCGCGACCGGCAGGATGCCGAGCGGGAAGGTCGGCGCGAAGCCGCCGATCGCCACCGCGCCGCAGCCGAGAAGAACGAGACACCCCGTGCCGAGAAACTCCGCAATGAGCTTGTCCATGATTGCTGCCCCCAAAAGGCGAAGCGCCGAGCGAAGCTTAGCAAATAACGCGGGAAGACCAAGGCAAGGAACCGCCGGATCGCCCGGCGCCGGGGCACGGGCCGAGCTTTCAACAGGCTTATTGCGGTTCAGGCCGCCGGTGGCCGAAAGCGCATGGCCGCCGCGACGAGGATGAAGAGGACCACCGCGTTGAGCGCGTGCCAGACGAAGTGGGTCCCGACCGGACAGGCGCCGCAAAACGCGATATCGACGGTGCGGAAGGCGAGCGACACGACGAAGGCGCACGCCGCGACGAGCAGCGCCTGTCCGGCGCGCCGCCGGCGGGCGGCGAGATCGCGGCCGTGCCCGCAAGCGATCAGCGTCGCGCCGACTGCAAACAGCGCGAGCGCGGCTGGAAAATAGTCGACGGAGCCGTTCGTCGCCTCGATCCCGCGCGGCCCGAAGGCGAGGAGCCACCCCCGCTCGAACCCGAAGCTGAAGGCGAGGAATGCAAGCGTCAGCCCCGCGCTCGCCGCAAGCCCGAGCTCGAGGAAGCGGCGCATGGCGAGCCCGAAATAGCCGTAGATGAAGAGCGCGATCGGGATCACGTCGGCGAGCCGCGACCAGCGATTCGCGAATGTGTGGAAGAGGAAGCTGCCGATGCCGACGGCGGCAACCGCCGCGATCAGGAACAGCACCGGCAGGTCGGCGACGCCGGCCCGCCGCCAGCGCGCGAAGGCGATCGCCGCAGCGACGAGGAAGGCGGCATTCGCCAGCGCGGTGACGGGCTCGGACCAGAAGCTCGCGTCGATCCGCTCGCAATAGGCATCGATCGGGGCCGTCCAGTCGGTCGCCATCGGCCGCCCGCCTTCGGGACGCCGG
>JAJKJG010000372.1 GCA_021154065.1 Methylobacterium sp. | reverse complement strand
GTCTCGACCTGGGGCTTCCAGCGCGCCGAGGACTACTCGATGCGCGGCCTGAGGAGAGCCTGATGGACCTCGCCTTCATGGCCGAGATCTTCGTCAAGCTCCTCGAGGGCGTGCCGCTGACCCTGAGGCTCGCCTTCAGCTCGGTCGCTCTCGGCGCGATCGTGGCGCTCGTCCTCGCCATGATGCGCATGTCGGGCCTCGCCGCGCTCGACTGGCTTGCGCGCGGCTACGTCTTCGTGTTCCGCGGCACGCCGCTCCTCGTCCAGGTGTTCCTGATCTATTACGGGCTCGGCCAGTTCCGCCCGGCGCTGCAGGAGCTCGGCGTCTGGTGGTTCTTCCGCGAGCCCTATTGGTGCGCGCTCACCGCGCTAACGCTCAACACCGCAGCTTATGCGAGCGAGATCATCCGCGGCGGGCTGCAGGCGGTGCCGCATGCCCAGATCGAGGCGGCCCGCGCCTGCGGCATGTCGCGCTTCCTCCTGTTCCGGCGCATCGTCTTCCCGATCGCGGTCAGGCAGGCGCTCCCCGGCTACGGCAGCGAGCTCATCTTGATGGTCAAGGCGACCTCGCTCGCCTCGATCATCACCATGATGGAGGTCACCGGCATCGCCCACAAGCTGATCTCGCAGACCTTTCGGGCGGTTGAGATCTTCATCTGCGCCGGCGCCATCTACCTCATCCTCAACTTCCTCGTGACGCGCTTAATCCAGGGCCTCGAATGGTGGCTGTCGCCGCATCTGCGCCAGCCGCCCGAGGTCCTGCCGCGGCCGGAGGCGGCGCACGTCTGATGGCGCCCTCCCCCGCTCCGGCCGCGGTCGCGATCCGCGACCTTCGCAAGCGCTTCGGCCCGCTCGAGGTGCTGAAAGGCGTGTCGATGAGCGCCGCGGACGGCGAGGTGATCTCGATCCTCGGCGCCTCCGGCTCCGGCAAGTCGACGATGCTGCGCTGCATCAACATGCTCGAGGTGCCGGACGGGGGCGAGGTCGCGATCGGCGGCGAGACGATCGCACTCGAGAAGGACCGCCGCGGCCGCATGCGACCGGCCGACGGCGGCCAGGTCGACCGCATCCGCATGAAGGTCGCGATGGTGTTCCAGAGCTTCAATCTCTGGTCCCACATGACGGTGCTCGAGAACGTCGTCGAGGCGCCGGTGCACGTGCAGAAGCGGCCGCGGGCCGAGGCCGTCGCCGAGGCCGAGGCGCTCCTCGCCAAGGTCGGCATCGCCGAGAAGCGCAACCACTATCCGGCCCATCTCTCCGGCGGCCAGCAGCAGCGCGCCGCGATCGCCCGCGCGCTCGCCATGCGCCCGCAGGTGCTGCTCTTCGACGAGCCGACCTCGGCGCTCGACCCCGAGCTCGTCGGCGAGGTCCTGCGCGTCATGCGCGCGCTCGCCGAGGAAGGCCGCACGATGCTGGTCGTCACCCACGAGATGAGCTTCGCCCGCGACGTGTCCTCCCGCGTCGTGTTCCTGCATCAGGGCGTCGTCGAGGAGGAAGGCCCGCCGGCTCAGGTGTTCGGCGCGCCGCGCTCGGAGCGCTTCCGGCAGTTCATCTCGAGCGGCAGATGACCTCTCCCGGAGGGAGAGGTCGAGACGGCGCGGAAGCGCCGTCCGGGTGAGGGTTTACGCTCTCACCGGATAGACCGTGATCCCTCACCCGGTTCGCGGCTGCGCCGCGACTCGGCCTCTCCCTCCGGGAGAGGCGGGGCGCTCGTCGATGCGCACCGCCGTGCCCTCGATCACTTTCGGCGTGAGGCGGCCGGTCTTCTCCAGGTGATCGAGCACGATGCGGACGTTGCGCTTGTTCGACTTGAAGCCCATGTCGAAGAGATCGCCGACGAACGGCACCGCGCCGACCACCGTGTCGACGGCGACGTTGCCGATCATGCGGGCGAGCTTCCAGGAGGGCAAGCCGAGCTGCTTTGCCTCCCAGATGATGTAGCTCGACAGCGCCGCCGCGATCGCGTCGCCGATCACCGGGATGAGCCCGAGCAGCGGGTCGATGCCGATGGTGCGGTTCGTGCCCGGGATCGTGATCGCGCTGTCGAGCACATGCGCCAGGAGCGAGATGCGCGCCACCGAGTCCGACACGTTCGGGCCGCTCTCCTTGAGCGCCTCGAAGATCGGCTGCATGCGGGTCGTGGTCGTCATCGTGCTCCTCTGCCCGGGCGGCGCGCGCCTCAATCCGAAACGCGGGCGCGATATGGGCGTTCCGCGAGCGGTTGCAAGGAGCCTACTCGATCCGCACCACGACGCTGTCGGTCGCGCCCTTGGCGTCCATCACCGAGACGCGCGCGAAGCCGGCGCCGTCGGGGCTCCAGGTCGACTGCCGGCGCAGCATCGGCGCGGTCACCGGCGCGCCGTTGACGAGCCAGGTCAGCGGCGGCACGCCGCCGGCCGCCTTCAGGGCCAGCGGCGCCGCCTCGGCGACGCGGGCGAAACCGAGCTCGACCCGCGAGCCGTCGAGGGGATAGGCGATCTTGAGCGGCGCGCTCGTCGTCGAGGCGACGGTCTTCGGCACGTCCTTGCGCAGGTGCCGCAACGGTGGCGGCAGCGCCGCGGTCGAGGCGACGAGCGCATGCGAGGGCATCGGCACCGGCGCCGGCTCGCGGCCGAGCCGGGCATAGGCGTCGAACAGCATCGGCGCGGCGGCGAGGCGCCCGACGAGCCCCGGCACCGCGGCGCCGTCCGGCCGTCCGACCCAGACGCCGATCGTCGTGTCGCGGTCGAAGCCGACCGCCCACGCGTCGCGGAAGCCGTAGGAGGTGCCGGTCTTGAAGGCGATGCGGCCGGCGAGCGCGTTCTCGGGCGGCGGCGCGCCTTTGAGGATGTCGGCGACGTACCAGGCCGCGACCGGGTCGGTGACGCGCCGGTCGGGCACCGGCGCCGAGCCGTCGAGGCGGCGCACCAGCCCCGGCGCGTCGCCGCCGCGGGCGAGGCCGGCATAGAGGCGCGTCAGGTCGGCAAGGGTGATGCCGAGCCCGCCGAGCCCGACCGCGAGCCCGGCCGGCGCCTCCTTGGGCAGCGCGATCGTGGCTCCGCCCTGCCGCAGCCGGGCAATGAAGCGCGCCGGCCCGACCTCGGCGAGAAGCTCGACCGCCGGCACGTTGAGCGACAGCTGCAGCGCCCGGCGCGCCGTGACGGTGCCCTGGTAGGAGAGGTCGAAGTTCTCCGGCGCATAGGCGCCGAAGCGCGACGGCCGGTCGTCGACGAGGGTCTCGGGATGGGCGACGCCGTTCTCGAAGGCGAGCGCGTAGATGAACGGCTTCAGCGCCGATCCGGGCGAGCGCAGCGCCGCCGTCATGTCGACCGCGCCGGCGCGGTCGCGCGACAGATAGCCGGCACTGCCGACATGGGCCCGCACCTCGCCGGAGTCGTTCTCGATGACCAGGATGGCGGCGGAGAGCTGCGCGTTCATCGGCTCGAGGCGCTCGCGCACCAGCGTCTCGAGGCTCGCTTGCAGCCGGCCGTCGATCGCCAGCCGATGGACCTTCGCGTCCGGCCGCTCCGCGACCGCGGCTTCGGTCGCGTGCGCGGCGAGGATCGGAAACGGCCGCCGCGCGGCGGGGACGTCTTCCGCCTTCGCGGCCCGGGCTTCGGCGGCGTTGAGGAGGCCGCGCGCGACGGCCCGGTCGAGCACCCGGTCGCGGGCGCGCCTGGCGTCGACGGCGAAGCGGTCGGGACGGCGCGTCTCCGGCGCCTGCGGCAGCGCCACGAGGAGCGCCGCCTCGGCGAAGGACAGGCGCTTCGGCTCGCGGCCGAAATAGGCGAGCGTCGCCGCGCGCGTGCCCTCGAGGTTGCCGCCATAGGGCGCGAGCGTGAGGTAGAGGGCGAGGATCTCCGGCTTCGACAGCCGCCGCTCGAGCTGCACCGCGCGCACGAGCTGGCGCGCCTTCGCGGCGAGCGTCCGCTCCTCGCGCGGCTCGAGCAGTCGCGCCACCTGCATTGTCAGCGTCGAGCCGCCGGAGACGACGCGGCCGTGGGCGAGGAGCTGTCCGGCGGCGCGCAGCAGCGCCATCGGATCGATGCCGGGATGACGGTCGAAGCGGCGGTCCTCGTACGCCTTGAGCATGGCGAGGAAGCGCGGATCGACGTCTGCCGCCGCGACCGGCAGCCGCCAGCGCCCGTCGGCCGTCGCGAAGGGCCGCAGCAGCCGGCCGTCGCGATCGAGCACCACGGTCGAGCGCTTCTCCGCCGCGGACAGGTCGAGCGGGCCGAGGGAGTTGGCGAAGGACCACAGCGCGAAGGCGGCAACCAGGCAGACGATAGCAAGCGCCACGCCGCCGACCAGGAGCCGCCGGCCCCAACGCGCACCCTCTCCCCCCTTGCGGGGGAGAGCCGACTCGGGCGCCAGCCCGAGCGGAGAGGGGGGTCGCCTGGCATGGAGCGCCGTCGCATCAGAGGAGGGCGCACCGTCGAAGCCGCCCGCCTCCGGCGACGGGTGAGTCCGGCCGCGGCGGCCCCCCTCCTCGCTCGGGGCTTTCGCCCCGAGTCGGTCCTCCCCCACAAGGGGGGAGGGGTATTCGAGCTCGCCTTGCTGCCGGTTGCGCATGAGCCAGACGCTCAGCCGTTCATGGCCGTGCCGGGGTCACCTCGACCGTGCCGAAGGCGGTGCGGCCGAAGCGCTCGGGGCGGTACATGTCCTCGACCACGGCCGGCGGGTGGACGTATTTCCCCGGCGCGACCGCCCGGACCATGTAGGCGACCGTGAAGAACGCCGACTGGTCGGTGTCGCGGTTGAACGCCGCGACGAAGCGGTCGTCGCGGTATTCGGTGTGGACCGGCTCGACCTCGGTCTCGAGCCATTCGAGCGCCGCCACCGCATCGCTGTCGACGAGCTTCGGGTTGTCGATCTCGAAGCCGGCCGGCAGGCGGTCGACGAGGAGCACGCGCGCCGTCCTGGCCGCCGCCTCCGTCACCTTGAGGACGGTGACGAGACGGTCGTTCTGGCGCACCTGCGCCGGATCGACCTGCGTGCCGTCGAGCTTGTAATAGGTCCGCTCGATGGCGTAGCCGTTCGAGGCCGCGGGCTCGAAGCTCGTCGGGTTGCCGGTGACGTTGACGACGACCTGCGCCGCGGCGGTGCCGGTGTTCGCAAGCGTCACCGGCCCGCGCTCGAGCGTCGCCGGGCGGAAGGTGCGGTAGAGCGAGCCTTTGCGCGGCGTGCCGTCGACTGAGATCGCGATCGTCTCGGCGTCGCGGGCGAGCGCGTCGGTCGAACCGCCCTCGACTGGCTGAAGAAGGAGATCGAGGCGGACACGACGGAATATCGCGACGACCGCTTCGTCGCCGCGTTCACGCGCAGTCCCGGCCAGCCGCCGGTCTTCACGGTCGCCTACATCGTGCGCGCGGTGTCGCCCGGCAAATACGTGCTGCC
>JAJKJG010000371.1 GCA_021154065.1 Methylobacterium sp. | reverse complement strand
GATCGTCATCTACTCGAATCAGGAGGACTACCGCACGATCGAGCGGGCGCTCTACAGCATCGACCGGCCGCAGCTGCAGGTCGCGATCGACGCGACGATTGCCGAGATCAGCCTCACCGACGCCCTCCAATACGGCGTACGGTTCTACTTCACGAGCAAGGACGTCGGGCTCAACGCCAACAAGGGCTCGGCCGCGCTCCTCGACGCCCCGCTCATCTCGCGGGCGCTGCCCGGCTTCAATCTCCTCCTCGGCAGCGAGGCGCAGCCCCGGGTCGTGCTCGACGCGCTGTCGAGCTTCACCAACGTCAAGGTGCTCTCCTCGCCTTCGCTTGTCGTCGTCGACAACCAGCCGGCGGTCCTCCAGGTCGGCGACGAAATCCCGGTGACGACGCGGACCGCGACGTTGATCGACAATCCCGCGGCTCCGGTCGTGAACAATGTCGAGTTCCGCAGCACCGGCGTGATCCTCAAGGTCCTGCCGCGCGTCCACGCCAACGGCTCGATCGATCTCGACATCGAGCAGGAAATCTCGAACGTCGCCAATCCGGGCGTATCGCTGACGCCGACGATCTCGCAAAGGCGCGTGCGCTCGACGATCTCGGTCATGAGCGGGCAGACCGTCCTCCTCGGCGGGCTCATCAGCGAGCGCGAGGATCAGGGCAAGTCGGGGATACCGGGGCTTCGCGACATCAAGTTCCTGGGCGACCTCTTCGGCACCACCTCGGGCAACAAGCAGCGCACCGAGCTCATCATCTTCATCAGGCCGCAGCTGATCCGGAACAGCCTCGACGCCCGGATGGTGTCCGAGGAATTTCGCGAGCGGCTCAACATGATGCGCACGCAGCGCCCCCCCGAGCACGGCCCAGCGACGATCACGACGAAATGGTGATCGAGCAGGACGAGGCCTATCCGGACGATCTCGACGACGACCTTCGACCGAACTGGACGCTGGTCGTCGTCGGCACGCTTGCGCTCGCGGCCGTGTCGGTCGGCGCGCTCGCCTGGCCGCTTGCCGTCGTCTCGATCGCGCTCGGCGCGTTGATGATCGCCGGCGCCGACGTCGACGCCCGGACTTGCATCCTGCCGGATACGATCACCTTCTCGGCATTCGCCTGCGGCGTGCTGGCGGCGGTGGTCCTCGAGCCGCTGAGCCCCTGGTCGGCAATCCTCGGCGCGCTCGCTCGCGCCGCCGCGACGGCGGGGGCGCTTGCCGCGGTGCGCTTCGGCTACGCGAGGCTCACCGGCAAGGAGGGCATTGGCTTCGGCGACATCAAGCTCGCCGCCGCGGTCGGGGCCTGGCTGCCGTTCGACCATGTCGCGCTGTGCTTCGCCATCGCCTCGGCGACGGCGCTGCTCTATGCGCTCGCGGCGCATTTGCGCGGCGACGCGATGCACCGGACGAGCCGGATCGCTTTCGGCGCCTTCCTATGCCCGGCGCTCTTGTTCGTGTTCTTCGCGGGTCTCGTTGCGGCCTGAAGATCATGGCCGCCGGCGATGCGATTAGACGGCATCTGAGGCCGCTTGCGCTCGGCGCCCGCTCCGGCGCCGTGGCGCTTATCGCAGCCGCGAGCCTCGGCGGCGCCGCGGCTCAGAGCCCCGGCTGCCGCCTGATCGAAGATCCGGACAAGCGGCTCGCCTGCTACGACGCGGAAGCCTCGAAGGGAGCCGGCGGCGGCGAATTCGCGATCCTCATCGCGGTCCAGCTGAGCGTCGCCGAACTCAACTGCCCCTACCGGATCGAAGAGAGCCGATTGCGCCGGCTGCTCGCCCATCACGGGCTCGGCTTCCGCGATATCTACACCCTGCCGAGATCGCAAAGCCTCAAGGACGAGATCGAGAAGATTGCGTCAAGCTTCAAGACCGACAAGGCCGTCGCCTGCGCCACGGCATGGAAGAATTTCGGCCCGGATGCACCCTTCGAAGGCTTTCTCCAGCGCCGCTGACGCGGGGCCGCCCCGGGCGGCCGCCTGGTTTCGACCTCTTGAACCCCGACGGGCGCTGAAGTAGCGTCCGCCCGCCTCGGCAGCCGAGACGCGCTCAAGCGTTCTCCGGCCCGCCTGATCTCATCCTGACCCCTTCGCGATGCTTCCCTATCTCGGCATCTGCCACGCCGCGGCGCTGCTCATCCTCACGCTCGCCGCGCTTCGCTCGAGCCCGCTCGACTGGATCACGAAGCTCAACGCCGCGATCCTCGCCGGCTGGACCAATCTCGTCCTGACCGCGGTCGTCCTCTCTTTCGGCTCGGCGCTCGGTCAGCCTGTCCTTTTCGCGGCGGTCTCGACCGTCATCGCCGTCGGCTCTGCACTGCTGCTTGCCGGCGCCGGTCTCATGCCGGCGACGCCGGGGAAGCCGCTCGTCTCGTTTCTCGAGGATAGACCGCGGCTCGCCCGGCTGCTCCTCGCGTTCTTCGTCATCACCGGCGCCGGCGTCCTCCTCGGCAACCTGATCATCGCCCTCGCCTATCTGCCGAACAATCCCGACACGGTGACGTATCGGCTGTCGCGAATCTATTGGTACCGCGACGCCGGCAGCCTCGCCCACTTCGGCACCGGCATCGACGCGAGGTCGATCTTCTATCCCTTCAACGGCGCTCTCCTTCAGTACCCGATCGCGCTCTATCGCTGGACGAACCGGCTCTTCAGCCTCGTGCCTTTCGTGGCCTGGACGATCATCGGGCTGACGGTCTTCCGCATTGCGCGCGACCTCGGCGCCTGTCGGACCGTCGCGGCCGGCACCGCCTGGCTCGCCGCGCTGACCCCCGGCGTGGTCGTGCAGGCGACGTCGACGAACGACGAGATTCTCGCCGCCTTTCCGCTCTTGATCGCGGTGCAGTTCGCGATCCGCTTCCACCGCGGCGGAGCCGTCGCGGATCTGTGCCTGGCGTTGATCGCCGCGGCCTTGAGCATCGGCACGAAGCTTCACGCCGTCTTCTACTGGCCCGTCATTGTGGCGGCAGCCGGATGGCTCGCGTGGCGGCTCGCTTCGGGCGACCGCTGGGATCTGTCATGGCCGACGTCGCGCCGCGCCGTCCTGACCGTCTCGACCCTGGCGCTCTGCGCGGTTCTGGCGGGGGCTTTCGTCGTTCCCAATTGGCGAGCCTCCGGCGCCTTGATGGACACGGGCTTTTCGGATCTGGTGCTGAACAAGCCCTTCAAGCTCCTGGCCGGGCTCCAGAACCTCGTGCTTCACGCGGTGCAGGCGGCCGCGAGCCCCCTTCCCGATCTGAACCCCGCCCGCGACATCCAGGCCCGCCTCTCCTTTCACACCGCCTTCAACCAGGCCGCCGCCGGGCTCTTCACCTGGGTCAACCAGGGCCCCGAATACATGTCGGTGTCCTATCGCTTCGTCGGCCCTTCGCAGAGCACGGGCTGGTACCTCGGCGAGAACTCCGTCGACATCGGCTTTGTGTATCTCATCGGGGTCGTCGCATTCGGCGTTGCGCTCCGGCGGCGCATCGCGGTCGGGATCGCGCTCGGATCGGCGTTCGTCGCCTGGTTCGTCACATATTCGCTGATGACTCGCTACATCGAGGGATTCTCGGTCTATCTGAACTACGCCTTCATCGTCGCAAGCCCCGGGCTCGTGTTCTTCTGGCTCAAGGGCAGCCGGCGCTTCGACGCCTTACGCCTGGCTCTCCTCGGCTTCGCCGCGGCGACGCATCTTGTGCTCGACGCGAACGTCCTGCGCTTCAACGTCAGCCGCAATCTCGGCACCGCGCGCGTGGCAACGAGCTGGCCCGTCAACCCGCCCGCGGTCGATGCGACGATCGTCGAGGCCATCAAGGCGAACGGCGGCGCACGCCTCATGGCGACCCATTGGGAGGTTGCGTACTGGTATTTGATCGTGCCCTACAAGGAGGGCCGATATTCGGTCGCCTCGCCGCATCTGCCCGATCCAGGCGGCCTCAACATCTTCTCCTTCCAGAAATTGCCGGTCTACAGCTACGTCCCGATCCGCATCCCGGACAAGCGCTCGCCGGGACTGACCCTGATCGGAAGCTACGGCTCGGCTTATGGTCCGGAATGGGCCTTCGCAACCGGCCGCGGCGTTGACGAGCAGGTTTCCTCGCGCTCGCGCTATGTCGTGCTTCAGCTTCAGGAGCAGACGAATTTCGGGCAGCAAGCTGCGTCGACCCTCGACATCCTGCCGACCGTCTGGGGACTGGCGCCCGCGGACGCGCTGCAGTTCCGCTACGTGCTGCGCGGCAGCGGTGGCGAAGAGACGGTTTCCGATTGGAGCGACGCCCCCGCCCGGGCGCTGCCGCGGCCGGCCAATCTCAAGGGCTCTACGCTCGTCGTCGAGATCCGCGAGAAGGACAGCCCCAAGGCTCCGGTGGTGACCGAGTTCCCGCTCGGCTCGACGGAGCCCTTCGCGCTGCCGGATGCTCCGAGCTGAACGCTTCGCTCGCTAGAAGCCGAGCGGAACCTGCGGCGGCAGCGCGATGTAGCGCTCCGCCAACGCGAAGATCACGAGATCCGGCTTGACCTCGTCGACGAGCGTGAAGTTGAACGTGCCGCCGTTGTGATGGGTGAACACCGGATCGCGGAAGCTCTCGAAGAGGAATGTCGGTCCCAGCACGTAATCCGTGAAGGAATCACCGAAGACCAGAAGGCGCGGCTGCGCCTTGAGATCGGTCTCGATGAACTTGATCGGCCAACCCCATCCGCCCGGCGTCGGATTCCGCATCGTCGTGCCGAGCTGGTGCGTCGACCGCCGGGTGAAGCGTTCGGCGGTGTAGCGCAAGTCGCCATGCAGCGTGAGCAGGAAGGCAAGGTCGCTCGCGGCCGCCGGACCCCAAGCGATATCGTAGTCGTCGAGGGACGCGAGCGCGGCGTTCGGGAACTTTGCCCGCACCGCTTCCATCAGCTGCGAGTAGGCGATGAAGGCGCCGCGCTGGGTCCAGTGGCTGTCGCCCTCGAAATAAAGCTTCGGGAAGCTGCGCTTCGCCTCGAGCAGGGCCTCGCGCGGATCGACGAGGACGAGGTCGGTCGTGCGCAGACGCGCGACGAGCTGGTCGGCGCGCGTGGTCCGGCCCGGCGGACGAGGATAGGTCGGCAGCTTCTCGGGGTAGATCGTGCTCTTGTCGGGCGCGATCGTGATGATGAAGGCGATCCCGCGCCGCGCCAGCCAATCGCGATTGGCGGTCATGACCTTGACCCAGCGCTCGAGCTCCGCCGGCGTGAAGACGTCCTCGCCGGTATGCTGCTCGATGATCTTCTCGCCGGCATAGAACAGCCAGCCGTCGCTGCCGATCACCACTTTCGGCGTGCTGCTCGCGCCGAGGCCATAGCGAAGCCGGCTGTTCCAGTGCACGAGCCGGTCGCGCAGGCCGAAATGATCGTCGATATAGGCGTCTGTCGCCTTGGTGAAATCGCGCAGCCGGCGGAAGCCGACCCATTGCGGCAGCGGCGCGAGGATGCGGTTCTCCTGGCCCGGCGCGGCCCCGAGCTGCGCAAGCTCAGTCGCGGCGGGCGCGAGGATCAGCCCGAAGAACAGCGCGACGATGAGCCAGCCCCTGGCTCGGAGGCCCGCCTCGCGAGGGCCCGACGCTGCGATCTGCGCCCGCATGTCCATCGTCAGAAGCGGAAATAGATGAAGGGGTTGTAGGCGCCGCCGGCAAGGCTCATGGCGACGAGCACGAACAGGGTGGCGAGCGTTCCGAGCTCGAAGGCCGAGCCGAGCGAACGCCAGGCGCCGGACAGCCCATCCATCGCCCGGCGGCCGAGCTGCGCCGCCATGGGTCCGGCGCCGAGCGCCGCCGCCGCGAGGGCCAGCAGCACGTCCCAGCCGAGAAAACGCTGCAGCGGCGGCGCGAAGGGCGCATCGGCGCCGAGGCCGAACATCGCCGCCAGATGGGTGAACGCGTGCCCGACTCCGTCGGAGCGGAAGAACACCCAAGTCACCATGACGAGGAGCATGACATAGCCATGCTGCAGGGCGGCCGGCAGCCGGGCGACGAGACGATCGAGGCCGAGCCGCTCGAGCACGAGGAACGCGCCATGGGCGGCGCCCCAGATCACGAAGGTCCAGGCGGCGCCGTGCCACACCCCGCAGAGGAGGAAGACGATCGCCAGATTGACGTAGGTGCGGATCGGCGAGAGCCGGTTGCCGCCGAGCGGGATGTAGACGTAGTCGCGGAACCAGGACGACAGGGATATGTGCCAGCGGCGCCAGAACTCGGTCATCGACCGCGCCACGTAGGGGTAGTTGAAATTGATCGGGAAGGTGAAGCCGATCATGAACGCGAGGCCGATCGCCATATTCGAATAGCCGGCGAAATCGAAATAGATCTGCGCCGTGTAGCAAACCACCCCGATCCAGGCGAGGAGACCTGAAAGCTGGTCCGGCGGGAGCGCGAAGATCGCGTCCGCGCTGGCGCTCACCGTGTTCGCGATCAGGACTTTCTGAGCGAGACCGATGATGAAAATTCGAATGCCGTCCGCGGTCCGCTCGAGCGAGATCCGTGGCCGGTGCAGCTCTCCGGCGATCTTCTTGTAGCGAATCAGCGGCCCGGCGACGAGCTGCGGGAACATGGCAATGTACAGGATCATATCGCGGATGCTGCGCTCGGCGCGCACGTCGCCGCGATAGACGTCGATCAGGTACGAGAGCGCGTGGAAGGTGTAGAAGGAGATGCCGAGCGGCAGGCCGAAGGAGAATCTGGCGGCGAGTTTCGGCGAGAGGCCGGCGACCGTCGCCAGGGTCTCGATCACGAAGCCGCTGTACTTGAACAGCAGCAGCGGGATCAGGTTGAGGACGATGCCGGCCGCGACCCAAGGCCGGGCCCGGCCGGAGGCGCGGGCCTGCTCGATCTTCAGCCCGAGCACGTAGTTCGCGGCGATCGACGCAAACAGCAGCACGACGAAGATCGGCTCGCCCCAGGCATAGAAAACGATGCTGAACGCCGCCAGAGCCCATTTGCTGCAGCGCGTCGCATAGAAGACCAGGAGGAACAACGGCAGGAAGTAGAACAGGAAAGTGACGCTGCTGAACACCATGCCTGGTCCGCTCCTTGGCCGGCAGCAGGTAACGCCCGTGAGCCCGCCGAAGACCTCTCCGGCGCCGCTCGGGCGAACGGCGCGCCTTTATCACCGAACCGCAGTGGCGGACAATCGCAGCCTCGCCGCACCGCCCCGGTCCGCGGCGCGGGTCCGTCAGCGCCTAGCAGGCGGAGAGCTTGACGAGGCTTGCCTGCGGTGAGAAAGCAGCCGCGTCTTTCGCTCGCCAAGCGGGATCGGCCACCCCGGCACGCAACGCTTGGCGGCTTCCTCGGAATCCGGCCTGGCTCGGACGCGGGCCGTCGAGTGGCCGGGCGGCTCGCGCGTTGAGATGATGAGACGCATCACCCCGGTCATCATGTGCGGAGGAGCCGGGACGCGGCTCTGGCCGTCATCCCGGGAAAGCTTCCCGAAGCAGTTCATCCCGTTCTTCGGGCCGCGGTCGAGCTTTCAGGACACGGTGCTGCGGGTGAGCGACCCGAGCCTGTTCGGGGAGCCGGTGATCATTACCGGCAGGGACTACTCCCACCTCGTCGCGGACCAGCTCGAAGGCGTCGGGCGCACAGGCACGATTCTGCTCGAGCCGATGCGCCGCGACTCGGGACCGGCGATCGCCGCCGCCGCGAGCTTCGTTCGCAAGCGCGACCCCGGGTCGCTGCTCCTCGTCATGGCGGCCGACCACGTCATCCGGGACGTTCCGGCCTTCCTCGCCGCGGTCCGCAGCGCCGGCGACGCGGCGGCCGAGGGCTACCTGATGCTGTTCGGCATCAAGCCCGACCGCGCCGCGACGGGCTACGGCTACATCCGGCCGAGCCCGACTCGGATCGGGCAAGGCTGCGTCAAGGTCGAAGCCTTCGTCGAGAAGCCGGATCTCGAAACAGCCAAGGCCTACATCGCCAACGGCTATCTCTGGAACTCCGGCAACTTCATCTTCGATCCGGAGGTCCTGCTCGCGGAGTACCGCAAGTTCGACGCCGCGACCGTCGAGGCGGCGGAGCAGGCCGTCGAGCGGTCGACCTCCGACCTTGGCCGTGTCGTCCTTGCCGCCGACGCGTTCGACGCTTGCGCCGCGCTGTCAATCGATTTCGCCGTCATGGAACGGTCCGACCGGGTCGGGGTCGTCCCGGTCGCCATGGACTGGTCCGATATCGGCGGCTGGACCGCGATCTGGGAACTCAAGGACAAGGATCGGGACGGCAATGCCGGGCCGGACGCCGCCGTGTTCCTCGACTCGCGCAACAACCTGGTCCTCGCCGACAGCCTCGTTTGCCTGGTCGGCGTCGAAAATCTGGCGGTGGTGTCCTCGGGCGACGCCCTTCTCGTGTTCGACAGGAGCAAGGGCGACACCGTCAAGGAGCTCGTGGCGCGGCTGAAGGCCGAGGGACGCAAGGAAGTGGCGGAGCATCTGCGCGTCTTCCGCCCCTGGGGGTCGTACCAATCGATCGACCTCGGGAGCCGCTTCCAAGTCAAGCGGATCGTGGTCAAGCCCGGCGGACGGCTGTCGCTCCAAAAGCACTTCCACCGCGCCGAGCATTGGGTCGTGGTCCGCGGCACCGCGCTCGTCACCGTCGGCGATCGCCAGAAGGTCCTGCGCGAGAACGAATCGACCTATATCCCGCTCGGCGAGGTCCATCGCCTCGAAAATCCCGGCAAGATCCCGCTCGAGATCATCGAGGTGCAGAGCGGCAGCTACCTCGGCGAGGACGACATCGTCCGCCTGGAGGACGTCTATAACCGCAGCTGAGACGCCTCGATCGTCCCCGGCCGGGCGACGTTGCCTTCCCGCGGCTGCCCGATTATGGCCTGCCCCATGCCGGAACCGAAGAGCGCCCACGTCGACACGCGATACTACGAGGTCGCGGCGCCGGGTAGCGTTGCCGAACGCATCTTGGTCGCGGCTCGCGACCGCATCTATCGGGATTTCATCGCCTGCTGCCGCCCCGCGGAGCCCGACACGCTCCTCGACGTCGGCGTCTCGGATGTCATCAATGCCGGCGCCAACTTCCTCGAGCGGCTCTATCCCCATCCGGCGAAGATCACGGCCTGCGGGCTCGGCGAGGGCGACGATTTCACCCGCGCCTTCCCGGCGGTCTCCTATGTCCGGATTGAGGCGCGCGGCCCGCTCCCGTTCAGGGACGATCAATTCGCCATCGCGACGTCGAATGCCGTGCTCGAGCATGTCGGCGGCGATGAGGAGCAGGCCCGGCACGTCCGGGAGCTGTTCCGGGTTGCGCCACGCGTCTTCATCAGCGTCCCGCACCGCTACTTTCCGGTCGAGCATCACACCTCGCTGCCCTTCCTGCACTGGACCGACGCGACGTTCCGATGGGCCTGCCGGGCCGCCGGCAAGACGAAATGGACCTCGCGGGAGGAGCTTACGCTCATGAGCCGCCGACGGCTTCGCTCGCTTGTCCCGCCCGGGGCAGCCTTCAAGCTCGGCTACACGGGCCTCAAGCTGGGGCCGTTCAGCTCGAATATCTTTCTGTTCCTGCATCGTTAGAGCGGGATGACGTCTCGTCGAGTCGTCATCCCGCTCTACCTCTTTGTTTGAGCATGATCTTTTCCGAAAACCGGTAGCCACTTTTCGGGATCATGCTT
>JAJKJG010000370.1 GCA_021154065.1 Methylobacterium sp. | reverse complement strand
GGCGTCGCGGCGATGGCGCGGCCAGCCGCCATGCACTCGAACAGTTTGGTGGGCGAGCCGAAGAACGGCGTGCCGTCGGCGTTCGGAACAGTCGGGACCACCAGGGTGTCGCAGGCCGCCAGATGCGCGGGGCCCTCCGCCTGGGGCACGAGGCCAGTCATCGCCGTCTCAGGTAGGCGACCGCGACGTGCGAGGATGTCGCGCACGGCGGGAAGCCGCTCGCCGTCGCCGATGAGAAGAAGGCGCACGCGCTCGCGCAGATCCGCCCGTCGCTCCAGCAACGTAGCGAACGCTTCGGCCAGAACCTCGACCCCGTGCCACGGCCCGAAGGTGCCGATGAAGCCGATCACGCAGCGATCGCCGAGGCCGTGCTTCGCCCGGACCCGGTCGCCCCGGTCGCCGGGGTTGAACCGCTCCGGGTCCACCCCGTTCGGGTTCATGAGAATCCGCTCGTCCGGGACGCCACGCTCCAGCAGCTCCTGCCGCAGCGGCTCGCTCACCACGGTGACGAGATCGGCGGCGCGCAGGCAGGCCAGCTCGATGCGGGTGGCCAAATCCTCGTAGCGCAGCGGGCTGCCCCAGTTGCGGGCGACCCAGACCTCGGAGCCGTTGTATTCAAGAATGAAAGGCAGGCCCGCGCGCCGGGACAGGACCGCGCCAGTCCAATTCTCGATGCTGTAGCGCTGATATAGAAGTCGTCCCGACCCCGGCCGAGCGAGCCGGTCCGCGGCCTCGGCGAGCGGCCGGTTGAGATTGAAGCGGTGCAGCTCGGCGTTGCCCCAGGTTCGCCGCTCAGGTCTCACGACGTGCGGGCGGATGGCCGGGTCGAGCAGCGGGATCGGGTCGGTGGTCAGAAGGTCCACGTCGCCGATGAGATGCTGCAGTTCGTTCAAGACGCCGGCAAGGTGGGCGAGCGACCCGCCGGCCGTCATGCTGCGGCAGAGGTCGGTGCGCAGGAAGAGGACGCCGGCCGAGCGGACGAAGCGCGGGGTTTGTCGCGGCCCGAGCAAGTCCGCCTCCAGCGTCGCGACGGCGCGGTGCGCCTCCCGCAGCACCTGCGGGGCGCGGGCGAGGTCGCGCGTCCAGGTCCCGAGAAGCCGCAGCAGCGCGCCGCCGTTGAGGTCGATGGTGCGCCCGGCCCGATCCTCGATCCGGGCCGGCCCCGTCGTGAACAGCCGCGAGGCCAGAATGGCCTTCGGGGGCGACAGACCCTCGATGTCGTCGACCAAGAGCCGGGCGCTCGGATGGCGCAGCACGTGCCGCAGCAGCTTTCCTGAGCGCAACAGCGCGCGCAGGTCCGCCGGCGCGAGTTCCCAGTCGGTCGAGGTTCGCCCGCCATGCCCTGGATCGAGCACGAGCGCCACGGGAGGGCGCGGTTGCGCCATGTCGGCTCCTTACCCTTGTTCGATGCGCCCGGACCTTTGCGCGAGGGCTTTCGGGCGGTCAAGCGCCTGCCGGTTGCTTGCCAGCCGCTTGCCAGCCCGCTTGACAGGCCGGGATGGAGCCTGTCCAAGGCGTGCCACACGCGTGGACGGCGGGATTTGGAATGTGCGGGATCAGCGGCGCGCTCGTGCTCAACGGCGCGGGCGAGCCCCTTAGCGAAAGCCTTTTGGCGGCGTTGAACGCGCCGCTCGGCCATCGCGGCCCGGACGGCTCCGGCGTCTGGCTGGCGCCGGACCGGCGCGTCGGCTTCGCCCACCGGCGTCTCGCCATCGTGGACCTGAGCCCGGCCGGCGCGCAACCGATGTCGGACACCGCCGGCGAGATCTGGGTCACCTACAACGGCGAAATCTACAATCACGCCGCCCTGCGGCGCGAGCTTGAAGCGCGCGGTCACCGCTTCCGGTCGCACCATTGCGACACGGAAGTCATCATCCACGCCTACCGCGAGTGGGGGATCGACTGCCTCGCGCGCTTCCGCGGCATGTTCGCGTTCGGCCTTTGGGATGCCCGTCAGAAGCGGCTCTGGCTCGTCCGCGACCGGATCGGCGTCAAGCCGCTCTACTACGCGGTCCATCGAGGCCGCCTGGTTTTTGCGAGTGAAATCAAGGCGATCCTGGCTAACCCCGACCAGCCGCGCGCGATCGACGAGGACGCGTTCTTTCACTACCTCAGTTTCCTGACCACGCCCGCCCCGACGACCCTGTTCAAGGGCGTCAAAAAACTTCCCGGCGGCTCGATGCTGCTGGTCGAGCCGGGCGGTCGGATCGAGGAGCGGCGCTATTGGGACGCTATTACGGCCGCGAAGCCGGTCGCGGGCAGCGACGACTCCATCGCCGAGCAGGTTCTGGCCGAGTTGCGCACCTCCGTGCGGCTGCGCAAGGTCAGCGACGTGCCGGTCGGGGTTTTCTTGTCCGGGGGCGTCGATTCGAGCACGAACGCCGCCCTGTTCAGCGAGGGCGAGGAGCGGCCCGTCAAAACGTTCACGGTCGGCTACGATCAGGACTACGGCAGCTACCAGAACGAGTTGCACCACGCCCGCAGCGCCGCTGAATTCGTCGGGGCCGAGCACCACGAAATCAAGCTCTCGGCCCAGGATTTCATGGACTTCCTGCCGCGCATGGCCGAACTCCAGGACGAGCCGATCGCCGACCCGGTCTGCGTGCCGCTCTACTACGTGTCAAAACTCGCCCGCGAGCAAGGCGTGATCGTCGCGCAGGTCGGCGAGGGCGCCGACGAACTGTTCTGGGGCTACCCAAACTGGAAGCGCGCCTGGACCCTGCAACGCTTCAACGACCGGCTGCCGGTCCCCGCATCGTTCAAAAAACTCGGCCTCGCAGCGCTTCGCACCGCCGGCAAGGAGCATTCGTTGCCTTATGGCTGGCTCGACCGCGCGGCGCGCGGCCTACCGATCTTTTGGGGCGGCGCCGAAGCCTTCACCGAGCGCACCAAGATGCGCCTGCTCTCGCCGCGCCTGCGCGAGCGGTTTGCGGGCCGTTCGTCCTGGGAGTCGCTGGAACCGATCCACGCGCGCTACCGCCAGAACGCCGAAAATCCTTCGACGCTCGGCTGGATGAGCTATCTCGACCTCAACCTGCGCCTGCCCGAACTCTTGTTGATGCGGGTCGATAAGATGACGATGGGAACGAGCGTTGAGGCGCGCGTCCCCTTCCTCGACCACGAGTTCGTCGCGCTCGCCCTCGGCATCCCCGAAGAGGTCAAGACCCGCGGCGGCGTGCTGAAAACCGTTCTGAAACGCGCGGTGCGCGGCGTCATTCCCGACAGCATCATCGACCGGCCGAAGCAAGGCTTCGGGGTTCCTGTCCACGAGTGGATTCTGGCGGGCCTGCCCGGCGAGGTGATGGGCGTTGTCGAGGACTTTTTGAGCGAGACCGACCTCCTCGACCGCACGGCCGTCCAATGGCTGTTCACCGATCCGAGGACCGCCTCGCTGCGCTGGACCATCGTCAACGTCGCGCTGTGGTGGGAGCGGTTCATCCGCAGCCCGACGGCGGCGATGCCCCTCCCCGACCACGCCTTTACAGAGCCGCTCGAAGCGGCCGCGGCGCATTAGGGACCGAGCCGCGGGTCATGATGACGGAGTGGAAAACTTATCTTCGGGCTGCATCGCGCGTGCCGCCGCATGTCGCGGCCCGCAAGGCCGTCGCCCTAAGCCTGCGCATCGCCAAGCAGAAGGCGAGCCGCCGCCGCGCCATCCGGACCCAATCCTATCTTGAGGGCACGCCGGTCGGGGAGCTGCGCCGTCGCCTCTATGGGCTGGAGCTTGCGGTTCCGGCCGAGCAGACCGTCGCTCTGGCGGACACGACCCGGCTCTACCTCGATCACCGCTTCGATATCTTGGGTTCCGGCTGGCAGGAAATCCGGCATGGCCTGCGGCGCCAAGGCTTGGCGGGTCACGCCTATCCGCCGGGTCCTGCCGTGGAGGCCGATCCAGCGGGCCAGTGGCTGCGCGGACGCATCAACCCCGCCAACCTGGCCGAAAGCCAGCGCATCTGGCGCTTGATCGAGCCCCCCTACGCGCCGATCGACTGGCAACTCGACATCAAGTCGGGCTACCGCTGGTCCGAGGGGGCCTACTTTCGCGACATCACCTACGGCGACCGCTTGGGCGTGGACGTAAAGGTGCCTTGGGAGCTGGCGCGCCTTCAGCACCTGCCGCAACTCGCCCTCGCCTACCGAGCCGCGACAGCGGGAACGCCGGGGTTTGAGCCGGCCGAGCGTTACGCCACGGAATTCCGCAATCAGGTTCTTGATTTCCTCGCCGCCAACCCGCCCCGGTTCGGCGTCAACTGGACCTGCGCCATGGATGTGGCGCTGCGCATCGTAAACGTCCTGCTTGCGCTTGATCTCTTCCGCGATGCGGGCGCCACGTTCGATCGGCCGTTCCTCGACGTTGTGACGCGCAGCACCGCGGAGCACGCGCGCCACATCGTCGAGGCGCTCGAATGGGCGGAGGCCGGGCGCGGCAATCACTATCTCTCCGACATCCTCGGCCTGCTGTTCGCCGCCGCCTATCTGCCCCGCTCGCCCGAAACGGATGCTTGGCTTGCCTTCGCAACGCGAGAGTTTTTGGCCGAAGCCGAGCTTCAGTTCTTGGACGACGGCGGCAACGTCGAGGCTTCGACCGCCTACCACCGCCTTTCGGGCGAGCTTCTCGCGTTCGGGACGGCGCTCCTGGCCGGGCTGAAGGAGGATGAGCTTGAGGCCCTGGCCGGTCCGTTCGCCCCGCTCGACATGCGGGCGCCGCAGCCCACGCCCGTCCCGCTTCGGCAAGACGAGGATGGCCGTCGGACGCCCCTGCCCCAAAATATGTTCGTCATGCTGGCGCGGGCCGCCGAGTTGACGCGTGACGCCACCAAGCCGAGCGGCGAGATCGTGCAATGGGGCGACAACGACTCCGGCCGCGTCGCAAAACTTTGTCCGCCATGGCGGCGCGCCGAGGGCGCGGATAGGGCGGAACCGCCGTGGGTAGAGGACGCGCTCGACCACCGCGCCTTCGTGGCCGTCGCCGCGGCGCTGACCACGCGGGACGATCTTGCCGCCTGGGCCGGATGGTCGGCGGACGCCGCCGTCGCGTCCGCCCTGGCGCGGGGCCGCGCGAAGCCTGTGCCGGTTGCATGTCCACCGATGGAGGTCCGCGGGGCTGATCCCGATACTCTTATTGGGGAGTTCGGGCGGTGGCCCGAGGAGTGCCGGCGGGTGATCGAGATTCCCCTCCCCGCCGGCGTTACGCAGAACCTACGGCGCGCCGCCTACCCCCGCTTCGGACATTACGCCTTCGCCGGTCCTCGATTCTTTCTGGCCATTCGCTGCCCCGCGTCCGGAGCCGAAGGCGGTCCGGGACACGCCCATGCCGGCTGAGCGGAACCGCTATCGAGCCGCCGCCGCCCATTTCTGCCCGCGGCCCTTGGGCAAGCCGAGCACCGATCTCGCGCAGGGGCTTTTTCAGATCAGCGGCCTACCGGCCAGCCGTTGCCTTTTTTTTGGCGAGAGCGGCTTCGCCGGAGAAGCGCAGGGACGGGGCTGGACGGCGCGGCGCGTCCTCCGGCTTCATCCCGGCCGGATCGTCATCGCCGATCTGTCATTGACGGGTCCGCTCGCGCCGCTCACCGCCGCCGATGAGCTTCCACCGGTCTGTATCGGATATGGCTGTCAGACGACGCGTTCTCCTCGTCTTATTTGAGGGCCTGGCCAATACGGTCGTCGACTCGGCCGTGCTCGATCATACCCGGCAGGCCGCGGAACGGGGGATCGCATTCGAGATCTGGGCTTTCTGCTGCACGGGCGAGAGCTATCGCCATTCGCTTGGAGCTTTGGAGCGCGCCCAACATCTCGCCGGGTGGCCCATTCGCGTGCGGCGCGGCGTGCGTCCGGCGGTCCCGTTTTCGGTTGCCCTGAACCGCCTTTTGCTCGCTTGGGCGATCCTGCGGGAAAAGCCCGGTTTCGACATCATTCACGCCCGCACTGATTATTCCGCCGCCGTCGCCGCCGCGGCCAAGGCGATGCGCAAAGCCGTTCTGGTGTGGGACTGCCGCGGCGACTCCGCCGCGGAGGCGGTCGAGCGCCTGAAACGGCTTCGCTGGCTTCCCAGCTTCGCCCGGCGCCTTAAGCGACGGCGCGCGGAACGGGAGCGGGCTTTGGCGGCGCGCGCGTGCGACCGCGCCGTCTTCGTCAGCGAGCCGCTTGCGCGGCTCTGCGCCCCACTTCTGTCGGGCAAACCGGCCGTGGTGATCCCGTGCGCCGCGTCGGAGGATCTTTTCTTCTATGACCCCGCGCTTCGCGCGCGCATGCGACGGGAACTCGGGTACGCCGAAGGCGACCGCATCTATGTTTATAGCGGCAGTCTCGTCAGCTATCAGCGCTTCGACGAGACGGCGTTCCTGTTCCAGGGTTGGCGCGCGGTGGACCCGCGCGCGCGTCTCCTCGTGCTTACCCCGGACGCGGATGCCGCACGAAGGCGGCTCGCCCACCTCGATCCAGATGCCGTCCGCGTGACCAGCGCCCGGTTCGACACGGTGAACGGCTATCTCAATGCGGCCGACGCGGCCTTTATGCTGCGCCGCCCCAGCCTCGTGAACCGGGTCGCGTCGCCGACCAAGTTCGCCGAGTATTGTCTGGCCGGCCTACCCGTCATCATGACGGACGCTGTGGAAGAAGCTTGGCGAACCTCCGAAATATTGTGCAACCGGATCAGGCTCGAAGGAGAGTCTCTCGAATGGCTCCCCGCGTTCGATCGCGCCGAGGTCGCCCGCCGGGCTCGGGGCCTGCTGGGAAAACGGCATCTCGCGTCACGGTACGATCAAGTCTATGCCCTTTCCGACGAACCCGCATGAAGCGGCAAGCCGCCTTGCGGATCCCCGCGCGGCGTTGATCTCCAGGGACTGCGCGTTGTGAACCGGATCGTCCACATCATCGTCGGCGTCCGCCAGGGCGGCGCGGAGAAAATCCTGGCCGACGTGGTAAATGCGCGGGCGGGCGGCCTGGAGCACCACGTCGTCTCGCTGCTCGCGGGCGAGCCCTATTTCGCCATGAACGCCGCATCTTTCCACAGCCTCGGGCTGACGCGCGGGCAATTATCGCCCGGCGCCGTCCGCCATCTGCGCGCCATCGTGAGAAGGCTTGAGCCCAACCTCGTCCAGGGCTGGCTCTACCACGGCAATTTCGCCTCCCTCTTCGTCCGGGATCTCAGTCCCACCCTCCTCTGGTCCATCCACAACACGGACCTGCCCGTAGGCTCGTCCAAGGTGTCGACGCGCCTCATCGACCGGCTCTGCGCCCTTTTCTCGCGCGCCGCGCCCGATCGGATCGTCTATGCCTCGGAGCCGGCCCGCCGCGTCCATGAACGACTTGGCTACGCCCCGGCCAAGGGAACCATGATCGAGAACGGCATCGACCTCGACGCCTTCCGATCCAATGCTGAGGCGCGCAATCAGGTCCGGCGCGCCCTCGATGTCAGCGAAGGGGAGCGGCTGATCGGCTGCATCGCGCGGTTCGATCCTCAAAAAGACCACCGGACCCTGATTCGATCCTTCGCCTCCGTTGTGCGACAGCGCCCAGACGCACGGCTTGTGCTCGTAGGCGATGGCTGCATGGATCAAAACGTCGAGCTGACGCAATGGCTACAGGAGAACAGCGTAGCCGAGCGCGCCCTGCTGCTCGGACAGCGCTCCGACATCGGGGCGATCATGTCGGCTCTCGATCTTCTGGTCATCGCATCGGCCTACGGAGAGGCGCTGCCCCTCGTCGCGCTTGAGGCGGCAGCCGCCGATCTTCCCCTCGTCGCCACAGATGTCGGCGAGGTGCGGCCCTTCGTGCTCGACCCTGAAGATGTCGTTCCGCCCCGAGACCCGGAGCGGCTCGCGGACGCCATACTGCGCGCGCTCAACCGCGGAAGCGATCTTGCAAGCGAGCCAGCGCACGCGCGGCGCCGCAGACTGGAGCAGCGCTTCTCTAGGGCGGCGATGGTGGCGCGATACGGCGCGGTTTATGGCACACGAAGATGAGCGGGCGCGGGGCGCGGCCGTTGGTTCCGACCGGCAAGGCCCTTTTCAGCCCTCCTTGACGAAAACCGCCGCCTTCCGTGAAAGCGGCGGCCTTGCCTGATATGGGTCCGCTAGGGCGTGTCAGTGGATGGAGCGTTGACCGGAGCGCCTCAACTTCTCGATCTCGTCCTTCAGCTGCAGCTTTCTTCGCTTGAGGGCCGCCACCTTGAGGTCGTCCGTGCCGGGATGGGACATCTCGTCCTGAATTTCGCGTTCCAATGCCTGGTGCTTCCGCTCAAGCTCAGGCAAGTGGTTCTGTAGCTCCATGTCGGTCTCTCCTATTGCTGTTCCGACAGACCGAGTGTGCCACAGGGCGTCACGAAGTCGAACCCAAAAGTGATGCTGCGCCGCAAAAGGCATGGCTTACCCAATCTCTCGAACAAGCCTCCTGTTGTACGGAATGCTTCGCGCGCGCATACTCCGCCGCTCTTTCCCCTCGATTGCGAAGCGGCGCGTGACGGACGTGTGGAAGAATGGTGCTGAACAACGAGGATGATAAAACCGAGCTTATGGCTGAACTCTCGCGGCTCAAGGAGGAGCATCGCGATCTCGACGGAGCGATTGAGGCGCTTGAGCAGATCGTGGCCGGCGACCAGTTGCAGATCCAGCGACTTAAGAAGCGCAAACTCGTCCTGAAGGACCGGATCGCCTACCTTGAAGATCAGTTGACGCCAGACATCATCGCCTGAGCAGGCTGCGGTTTTCTCTCGCCTGTCCGTCGCCCGT
>JAJKJG010000369.1 GCA_021154065.1 Methylobacterium sp. | reverse complement strand
TCCTCGGCCGAGACCATCTCGGAAGGCCTGAGCTCGACGAAGGCGCACGGGGTCTCGCCCCATTTGTCGTCCGGTTTCGCGACGACGGCCGCCGCCTGCACCGCCGGGTGCTTGTAGAGCGCGTCCTCGACCTCGATCGAGGAGATGTTCTCGCCCCCCGAGATGATGATGTCCTTCGAGCGGTCCTTGAGCTGGATGTAGCCGTCGGGGTGCTTGACGCCGAGATCGCCGGAGTGGAACCAGCCGCCCGCGAAGGCCTCGGCCGAGGATTTCGGGTTCTTGAGGTAGCCCTTCATCACGACGTTGCCGCGGAACATGATTTCGCCCATCGACGCGCCGTCGGCCGGCACCGGCGTGACCGTCTCCGGGTCCATCACGTCGAGCGCCTCGAGCGTCACGTAGCGCACGCCCTGGCGCGCCTTCTTCGCACCGTAGACGGCGCCTTGGAGCGCGTTCCACTCCTCGTGCCAGTCGATGATGACCGCCGGGCCGTAGCTCTCGGTCAGGCCGTAGAGGTGGGTGACGTTGAAGCCGGCCTCCTTCATCTGGCGCAGCACCGCCTCCGGCGGCGGCGCCGCCGCGGTGAAGAACTGCACCTCGTGCGGCAACACTTTCTTCTCGGCGTCCGGCGCGTTGAGGAGGAGCGACATCACGATCGGCGCGCCGCAGAGATGCGTGACCTTGTGCCGGCTGAGCGCGTCGTACATGGCGTCGGCGCGCACGTAGCGCAGGCAGACATGGGTCCCGGCGCCGATCGAGATCGACCACGGGAAGCACCAGCCGTTGCAGTGGAACATCGGCAGCGTCCAGAGATAGACCGGATGCTTGCCCATGCCGCAGGTGACGACGTTGCCGAGGGCCAAAAGATAGGCGCCGCGGTGATGATAGACGACGCCCTTCGGATCGCCGGTCGTCCCCGAGGTGTAGTTGAGCGAGATCGCGTCCCACTCGTCGTCGGGCATCGCCCAAGCGAAACCCGGGTCGCCTTGGGCGATGAAATCCTCGTACTCGATCGCGCCGAGGCGCTCGCCGGCGCCTGCGAACTCCGGGTCGTCGTAGTCGATCACGAGCGGCTTCGCTTTCGCCTCGGCGAGCGCCGCCTTCACCGTCTTCGAGAACTCGCGGTCGGTGATGAGCACCTTCGCCTCGCCGTGGTCGAGCGAGAAGGCGATGATCGCGGCATCGAGGCGCGTGTTGAGGGTGTTGAGCACGGCGCCGGTCATCGGCACGCCGTAGTGGCATTCGAGCATCGCCGGCGTGTTCGCCATCATGACGGCGACCGTGTCGCCGCGGCCGATGCCGCGCTTCGAGAGCGCCGATGCAAGCCGTCGCGCCCGGGCGTAGAACTCGCGGTAGCTGCGGCGGAGCGAGCCGTGGATGATCGCGGTGCGGTCCGGGAAGACCGCGGCCGAGCGCTCGAGGAAGGTGAGCGGCGTCAGCGGCTGGAAATTCGCCGGGTTCTTGTCGAGATCGCGGTCGTACGGCGTCATCGTGAGGTTCTGGGATGGAACAAACGTCTTCTTTACGTGCTTACGCGCAACCAGCCAACATGGACATCATCCAGATCACTTGTGGCGCTGAGGTGGGCAGGAGTGACGGGGCGGTCTACGGGACAGTTGCGCAGGCCCCGTCGCGTTATCTCGAAGTGCGCATCATAGTAGACCTTGCTGCAGATTACAGCCGGGCCGAAAGATACCGACGCGACTGCGTCCCAGGACGAGGTTAGCGTACGCCAGCCCAGCCCGAGGGCGGACAGCAGGCTGTACCGAGCCCCAAGGTTGCGCAAGGCGCGAAGCGCGATTCGGTACCGCTCACGTTCCTCCAGGCCGGGTGCTCGGCGCACGCGCATGATCCGACCAGGAAAATCGGAGTAGATGCTGCGCGTCCGAATGCCTGGCCAGGGTACCGCCTCGACGATGAAATCGTCATAGAGAAAGATGGCAACGTGGGTCCAGGCGCTATGCTCGTCGGAAAACCCGTCGGCTCGCTGAACAGACGCTATGGCGCGCCCTACGAGCGTTGAAGACCGATCGCGGAAGAGAATCAGGTCGCCTGGCGAAAGCGCATCGAGATCCGGGATAAAGCCAAACCTTCTCACCCGCTCCGGCAGTATCGGCCGAGATACTTCGCCGACCGGCGCACCGACATGATCAGGATCGATGACAACTTGCGGCACAGCGATATCATTGGTGGCGTACGAACGGGCTTTCGTTAGCCTAACCTACCTTAAGCGTCTTGATGGTAGCCAGATCGCGGTCACCAGGTTCTGCCGTTCCGAACACCTTGACCCCCGGTTTCAGCCGGTCGAAGGGCAGGCTCGGTTCGCTGACGCGGTCGAGAAAATGCCGTGCGTGTTGGCGCCGATGGAACGATCGAATTCGATGACGCCGAAGCCGTCGCGTTCGATCCGCACGACCTTCCCGGCAAAATCCACGCGCTCAACCATCACCGCGTTCCCTCTCGTCGGGACATCAACATAAGGTGGGCCGTTGCCGAGCCGGGTTCAAGACGCGCAATTCTACCTTGCGTCAACAGGCGGGGGAAGCGGCAGGCCCTTCGCCGCCATGACGGCGCGGGCGCGATCGGGATAGTCGGTGATGAGGCCGTCGACGCCCCAATCGATGAGCCGGGCCATGTTCTCCGGCGCGTTGACGGTCCACGGGATGACGGCGAGCCCGAGCTCCTTCGCCCCGCTGAGGCGCTCCTCGGTCAGGTCGCGGAAGGAGGGCGACCAGACCTGGCAGCCGGCGCCCTTGACGAGGGCGGTCACGGACCCGCCGAACTGGTCGATGTCGAGCCCGGCGGTCCAGGGGGAGGGGCCGTCGACGCCCTTCTGCATGGTGTCGAAATGGCCCTCGCTCGTCAGGCACGAGCGGACGAGCTCGGGCGCGATGGCTTCGAACGCCTTGAGGGTGCGCCAGTCGAACGACTGCACGATCACGCGGCGCTCCATCCCGGCCGCGCGCACCGCCTCGGCGACGGCCTTGGCGAAGGGCTCGGGATCCGGCGAGTCGTGGCTGCCGGGCGCGAGCTTGGTCTCGATGTTGAAGCGGACGTGGTCGGCCCCGGCGCGGCGAACGAGGTCGAACACCTCGGCGAGGCGCGGGATGCGGGCCCCGTCCGCCGGCTCCTGGGCGGCAAGGCGGCGCCCGTAGGGCGTACGCGGCTTCAGCCGCCCGACGTCGTAGCCGGACAGCTCCGCGAAGGTCAGCGATCGGATCGCCGGCCCGACCTCGCTTAGGAACTGGCCGTCCGGACCGCGCGTGGTGTCCGGGTTGAGCCGCGCATCGTGATGGACGACGAGGATGCCGTCGCGGGTCATGCCGAGGTCGAGCTCGAGCGTCGAAACGCCGATCGCGAGTGCCTTCGCGAAGGCGGCAAGCGTGTTCTCGGGCGCGAGCCCGCGCGCGCCGCGATGGCCTTGCAAGTCGAAAGGTCTCGACTCGACGGCCCTTTGATCGGCGCCTTGTGCCGGCGCGACAAGCAGCAGCAGCGCCGCGAGCGCGCGCGCGAGGTTCATTCCGCGAAACCCCTGAGCCGCCAGCGGACGCCCGCCAGCCGGCGAAGGGCGAGCTTTCCCCCGACGCGCGCCAGGAGTCCAGAGACGGCGGCGCGGAAACTCGGTCGTCAGCTCCCGAGAGTCACGCTCTGCCGATGGCTTGGCTCAGGCGGCTTGCGGGGGCTTCGGGCTGCGCCCAGATGGTTTTATGTGGTAGGCCGGCCTTCTCCAGGAACGCACCGCATGTACACGCAAGCCCTCAACACCCGCGAGGCGATTGGCCCGGGCGAGGATCCGGAGCGCGAGGCGCGCTTCCAGGCCCGCGTCGACGGCGAGGAGAAGGTCGAGCCGAACGACTGGATGCCGGAGGCTTATCGCCGCCTTCTCGTGCGGCAAATCTCGCAGCACGCCCATTCCGAGATCGTCGGCATGCTGCCCGAGGGTAACTGGATCACCCGGGCGCCGTCGCTGCGCCGCAAGGCGGCCCTCCTCGCCAAGGTCCAGGACGAGGGCGGGCATGGGCTCTATCTCTATGCCGCCGCCGAGACGCTGAACGTCTCGCGCGAGGAACTCGTCGCGCAGCTGCTCGAGGGCCGCGCCAAGTACTCCTCGATCTTCAACTACCCGACGCTGACCTGGGCCGACATCGGCGCCATCGGCTGGCTCGTCGACGGCGCCGCGATCATGAACCAGATCCCGCTCTGCCGCTGCTCATACGGGCCTTACGCGCGGGCGATGATCCGCATCTGCAAGGAGGAGAGCTTCCATCAGCGCCAGGGCTACGAGATCATGCTGACGCTTTCGCGCGGCACGGCGCAGCAGAAGGCGATGGCGCAGGACGCGTTGAACCGCTGGTGGTGGCCGTCGCTGATGATGTTCGGGCCCTCCGACCGCGAGAGCCAGCACTCCGACCGCTCGATGCGCTGGAAGGTCAAGCGCTTCTCGAACGACGAGCTGCGCCAGAAATTCGTCGACGCGACCGTCCCGCAAGGCCTCCATCTCGGCTTGACGTTTCCGGACCCGGAGCTGCGCTTCGACGAAGCCGCCGGCCACTGGACCTTCGGCGAGATCGACTGGGCCGAGTTCAAGGAGGTCGTCGCCGGTAACGGCCCGTGCAACCGCCAGCGCCTGAAGGCGCGTCAGAAGGCGCATGAGGATGGAGCCTGGGTGCGGGAGGCGGCGATGGCGTTCGCGGAGAAGCGGCTGCGGCGTGAGCAGCGGGCGGAGGCGGCGTGATCAACGTCATCCCGGACGGCGCGAAGCGGCGATCCGGGATCGCGCGTCGAATAGCCTTTTTGGTTCTCCGCTCGCTTCGGCCGGGATGACCACGGTGGTGACATGACCGAACTCAATATTCCCCTCTGGGAGGTGTTCATCCGCTCCCGCAACGGCCTTGCCCACAAGCATGTCGGATCGTTGCACGCGGCCGATTCCGAGATGGCGCTGCAGGCGGCGCGGGACGTCTACACGCGCCGCGGCGAGGGCCTGTCGATCTGGGTCGTGCCCTCCGCCGCGATCGTCGCCTCGGACCCCTCCGACAAGGACGTGCTGTTCGAGCCGACGGCGTCGAAGGTCTACCGCCACCCGACCTTCTACGAGGTGCCGGATGAGGTGGGGCATATGTAGTTGCTGCGGGAGCACACGGTGCGCATGATGGTGCTTGGCCCTGGGCCGTCGAGCCAGGCTGAGGTAGGATGGGGGCTAGTGCGTTTGAGTGCGATCATTTGGGACAAGAGCACCAATCCAACCGACTACGTGAGCGATCAACTTGGGATCGAGCGTTGGCAGCTTCGAACAGCGATTCATAAGATCAAAGCCTCTAACAACCTTCACGGCCCGGATCGCGTTATCATATACGACGACGGTGATGTCACCGACGAGAACGGAAGTCAGATTGGGAACATCTTCGATGAAATCTGAGAAGTCACGCTCGCTGAAGGCGTTTGCCACGCTACGTTTCGCGGGAGACATGCTCGATCCTGAGGAACTGACGCTACTACTAGGCATCGCGCCCACCCGTAGCTACAAGAAAGGAGAGCGCTACCATGCTGGTTCGCGAAGTGACGGTGTAATTGGGAAGACGGGCGTTTGGTACTTCAGTACAGACGGCGTCGTCAGAAGCGGACGCCTTCAGGATCACCTCCGTGTCATCGCTGATTTGATTGTTGGAGAGCCTACGTATTCCAAAAATACGACACGTGTTTCTAAGCTGAGGCGAATTGTTGATCGCTGTTCGCTGCGGCCAGTCGTAACATGTTTTTGGCACGGCTCGTCAGGAGCTAAGGCCCCAACAATTCCTCGGGCGTTTCAAGAGCTTATCCGACAGATTCACGGGTTCATCGAAACCGATTTTGACGTCGACATTGAGGAATCGAGGAGGCCCCGGTTCGCCCAAGCGTAGACGGCTCCTCGATGGTCCGCTCGCATGAAAATACACCGACGCATGTGACCGCTCACCAATGACCACCATCACGGCCGCCGACACCCCGCTCGTGCAATACACGTTGCGCCTTGCCGACAATGCGCTCGTGCTCGGGCACCGTCTGTCAGAATGGTGCGGCCACGCGCCGATGCTCGAGGAGGACATCGCGCTCGCGAACATCGCCCTCGACCTCATCGGCCAGGCGCGGTCGCTCTATGCCTACGCGGCGGCGGTCGAGGGCGAGGGTCGCGACGAGGACGCGCTCGCCTATCTGCGCGACGCCGGCGAGTACCGCAACGTGCTCCTCGTCGAGCAGCCGAACGGCGATTTCGCCGTCACCATCGCACGGCAGTTCCTCTACGCGGCCCTCATGGCGCCCTTCTGGCGCGCGCTCGCCTCGTCGCGCGACGAGACGCTTGCGTCAATCGCTGCTAAGGCCGAAAAGGAGGCCGTCTACCACCTGCGCCACGCGTCCGAATGGCTCATCCGCCTCGGCGACGGCACGGCCGAGAGCCATGCCCGCGCGCAAGCCGCGCTCGACGAGCTGTGGATGTACACCGGCGAGCTGTTCGAGATCGACGCGATCGAGCGCGGCCTCGCCCAGCGCGGCATCGCCGTCGATCCGCAAGGCCTGCGCCCCGAATGGGACGAGACCATCGACCGGGTGCTCGCCGAGGCGACGCTCGCGCGCCCGCCCGAGCAATGGATGCAGACCGGCGGCCGCGCCGGGCGCCACTCCGAGCATCTTGGCTTCATCCTCGCCGATCTGCAGTTCCTGCAGCGCGCCTATCCGGGAGCGAACTGGTGAGCGCTGCGCCGGCCCCTCACCGGCCCGCCTTCGGCGAGTCGGCCTCTCCCCGCAAGCGGGGCGAGGAGCTTCGCGCGCGCGCCTGGGCCGCCGCCGCTTCGGTCGTCGATCCCGAAGTGCCGGTCCTCACCATCGAAGATCTGGGCGTGCTGCGCGATGTCGCGATCGCCGATGACGGCACGGTCGAGGTCTCGATCACCCCGACCTATTCGGGCTGCCCGGCGATGACGGTCATCAGGCTCGAGGTCGAGCTGGCGCTGGCGCGCGCCGGCATCGCCGATGCGCGGGTCAAGACGGTGCTCTCGCCGGCCTGGACGACCGACTGGATGTCCCAGGACGGCCGCCGCAAGCTCAAGGACTACGGCATCGCGCCGCCGGCCCCGAAGGCGTCGCGGCGCGCGCTCTTCGGCGTCGAGACGATCGCCTGCCCGCAATGCGGGTCGGCGGATACCGAGAAGCTCGCCGAGTTCGGCTCGACCGCATGCAAAGCGCTGTGGCGTTGCCAGAGCTGCCGCGAGCCGTTCGACCATTTCAAGTGCATCTGATTCGGTGACCCCGCACTTCCACCCGCTCACGATCACGGAGATCCGTCCGGAGACTCCGGACGCGGTGTCGATCGCCTTCGCGGTGCCGGACGCGCTCGCTGAGGCCTATCGCTTCACGCCCGGCCAGTACCTGACGCTGAAGGTCGAGCACGAGGGCCAGGAGCTGCGGCGCTCCTATTCGATCTGCTCCGGGCTCGACGACGGCGAGCTCAGGGTGGCGGTGAAGAAGATCGCCGGCGGGCGCTTCTCCGGGCTTCTCGGCGAGGCGATCAGGCCGGGCCAGACGCTCGAGGTAATGACGCCGATGGGCCGCTTCGGCGTCGCGCCGGAGCCCGAGGCGGTGCGCACCTATGTCGGTCTTGCCTGCGGCTCCGGCATCACGCCGATTCTGTCGATCGTGAAATCGGCGCTGACGCGCGAGCCGCGGAGCCGCTTCTTCCTGTTCTATGGCAACCGCACCAGCGCGAGCATCATCTTCCGCGAAACGCTCGAGGACTTGAAGGACCGCTTCGTCGAGCGCCTGTCGGTATTCCACATCCTGTCGCGCGAGGCGCAGGACGTCCCGATCCTCAACGGGCGTCTCGACGCCGGGAAGATCGCGCTGCTGCTGCGCGCCGTGGTGCCGGCGAGCGAGGTCGACCACGTCTTCGTCTGCGGCCCGAGCGGCATGCTCGAGGACGCCGAGGCGGCGCTGAAGACGCTCGGACTTCGCGACGAGCAGATCCATTTTGAGCGCTTCACTCCGGCCGAGGGCGGCGCCGGGCGGCCGGCGCCGCGGCCGATCATCGTCGACGAGACCCCGAAGGCGATCGCCGAGGTCATCCTCGACGGCGTGCGCCATTCCTTCCCGGTCGCGGAAGGCGAGGCGATCGTCGATGCGGCGCTGCGCGCCGGGCTCGACCTGCCCTATTCCTGCCGGGGCGGCATGTGCTGCACCTGTCGGGCGAAGATCGTCGAGGGCGAGGTCGAGATGATCCAGAACTACTCGCTCGAGCCCTGGGAGATCGCGGCCGGCTACGCGCTCACCTGCCAGTCGCTGCCGAAGACCGC
>JAJKJG010000368.1 GCA_021154065.1 Methylobacterium sp. | reverse complement strand
GAGCCAAGCTCCGGTTCGGTCCTCGACCCAACCGCGCTCCAATCATCTCCCGCAGTCGAACCCAAGCCGTTTCGCAGAGGTCTCCGGAGGGAGAGGTCGAGTCCGCGAAGCGGACCGGGTGAGGGGTTACGGTCCAAACGGTGAGAGCGTAAGCCCTCACCCGGACAGCTGACGCCGTCTCGACCTCTCCCTGCGGGAGAGGTGGGCGCCCTAATCCAAGAACTCCCCGTACTTCTCGACATGCGCGGCAAGGCCGAGCGTATGCTCGCGGACGAGGCGCTCGGCGCGTTCGACGTCGCGGGCCTCGAGCGCCGCGATGATCTGCATGTGGTCCTCGATCGAGCGCCTGGCGCGGTCCTGCTGGCGCATCGACACGGCGCGGATCGCTCGCATGTGGATGAACAGGTTCTCGGTCATCTCCTCGATCAGCCCGCAGCCGCCGAGCCGGATGATGGTCTGGTGAAACTTGATGTTCGCCTGCGAGTACTCGTCCGGATGCTCTTCTGGTTTCTCGGTCTGGAACTCGTCGAAGACATGCCGCAGGCCGGCGATATCCTCGGACCCGGCCCGCTCGGCGGCGAGCCTTGCCGCCATGCTCTCGAGCGCCGCCCAGACGAGGATCAGGTCGATGATCTCCCGCTTCGACTTGCGCACGACGAAGATGCCGCGCCGCGGCATCGAACGGACGAAGCCCTCCTGCTCGAGGAGGGTCAGCGCCTCGCGGATCGGGGTACGGCTGACGCCGAGATCCTGCGACAGCTGGCGCTCGTCGAGGCGGATCTCGTACGGATGCCCGTAGATGTCCATCTCCATAATCGCCTTCTTGATCGCCTCGTAGGCGAGCGTGCGCAGGCTCACCGTCGTCTCGAGCGGCGCGATCTTCAGTTTCGGAGCTGCCGAATGCACGGGTACCCCCAATTGGCCTGCCGATTCCGGCGAGGCTTGGATGACCGGCTTAGCATACCGCATGCCGTTGCGTGAACGTCACTCGGCCTGGGCGAGCGGCCGCGGCCGCCGGAGCTTGTCGAGCGCGAGCGAGATCAGTAGCCGAGCGCGGTCTCGAGCGGTCCCTTCGGCAGGGGCACGAGGAACCACACCTCGAACATGAAAAAGAGCGCGACCGGGATCAGGACCGCAACCGGCACGATCTTGTAGAGCGGATACTTGCCGAGCCAGGCCATGAAGAAGGCGATGAAGATCGCGGACGACACGTAGAGGCCGAGAAAGCCGATCAGCAGGACGTAGATCACCGTCGGCACGAACACCTGCAGCACACGCACGAGCTCTGAGCGTCCGAGGAAGTTCGATCGGCTTTCCGCGCCGGCGAGGAGGCTCGTCCCCAATGCGCTCGCCCACGAACATGATCACGCCGATGTAGAACGGGAAGTACCCGGCCTGCGGCCCGTCCTCGCCCCAGCGCGCGCCGATACGCCAATTGTCGTACCTCACGAGGCACGCGGCGGCGAGGAACAGCCCCGTACGATGTTCTTCAGTTGACTATGAATGGGAGAGCACTCCGGGCAGGTGCCGGCGCGCGCCATGAAATCTGAGGATTTTGCGAGGAATCCCGCCTTTTCCATCAGCGAGCGATGCGTCTCGGCAGCCTTGGCGACCCAGCTCCGGTACTCGTCGCCGGACATGAAGGTCGTGTTGAAGGCGCCCTTCTCCATGAAGTCCTTCCACTCCGGGGTCTCGCGCACCTTCTTGAAGAGATCGACGTAGAACGCCACCTGGTCGGGTGTCGCGCCCGGCGTCATGAAGATGCCGCGCAGCATCAGATACTCGATGTCGAGGCCCTGCTCCTTGCAGGTCGGGATGTCGCCCCAGGACTGCGTCTCGGTGACCTTCTCTTTCAGCGGGATACGCTGGGCATCGAAGACGCACAGCGCCCGCAACTCGCCCGCCCGCCACTGCGCCACGGCCTCGATCGGGTTGTTCACGGTCGAGTCGACGTGGCCGCCGACGAGCTGCGCGGCCACGTCGCCGCCGCCCTTGTAGGGTACGTAGGTCATCTTGACGCCGGTCGTCTGCTCGATCGCCGCGGTGATGATCTGGTCTTCCTGCTTCGAGCCGGTGCCGCCCATCTTGAACTGGTTCGGCGTCCCGGCCTTGACCGCGTCGATGTACTCCTTGGCGGCCTTGAAGGGCGCCTTGGCGTTGACCCACAGGATGAACTCGTCGAGCGCCAGCATCGCGACCGGCGTCATCTCCTCCCACCTGAACGGCACCCCCGTCGCGAGCGGGGTCGTGAACAGGTTGGAGAGGGTGATGATGATCTTGTGCGGGTTGCGCGCCGATCCCTTCACGTCGAGGAAGCCCTCGGCGCCGGCGCCGCCGGCCTTGTTGATGACGACGAGCGGCTGCGGCATCAGATTGTGCTTCTGCACGATGCCTTGGATCACCCGCGCCATCTGATCGGCGCCGCCGCCGGTGCCGGCCGGGACGATGAACTCGACCGGCCGGGTCGGCTGCCACGCCGCGAGCGCAGGAAGGCTCGTCGCCGCAACAGCGATCGCGCTCGCCGCCGCAAACGCATCGGCGATACCCGGGTTGATTCTCGTCACTGGCGTTTCCTCCGTGCGGTCCCGTCCGGACCGGCCCGAAGACCGTCCCGCGAACCTGCTTCAAATTGGCTGCGCAGCGGCTGGCCGAGCATATTGTATGTCAGGTCGCCCGTGCAACGTCCGCGATCTTTCGGCCGAGCTTCTACCGATTCGCGGTTGAGGAGGACAGATGAAAGCGCAGGACCTGATGACCGCCCCGGTGGTGACGGTCGCGCCGGAGGCGCCGGTGCCGGAGATCGCCACGCTGCTCATCGAGCGTCAGATCAGCGCCGTGCCGGCCGGGCAAACCGGCTGCCCGGCCTCGTCACCTACCGGCATTCGCCGGCAGGGCTTGATGCGAGGAGCGATCCCGATCTCGCTCGCGCCGTCGAGGAGCGGCTGAGCCGTGAAGCGTGGGTCGATCTGCGCCGGATGAACATCGTCGTGGCCGTCGGGCGCTCGCGTTGGCGGCGGCCGAAAGCCCCCGCGTCAAGCGCGTCGAGGATCACCTCACGCCCGACTGGTTCGCAAACGACGCCGGCTGAGCTTTCGCCGGCTTGGGGCCTACCGGCCTTTTACCACCCCCTCAGCCGCCGTGGAATCCGCGCAGGCGCGGCTCGTGCCGGCCGATCGGCTTCTTGAAGGCTGCCCGGCTCGCGGTCTCGATGATCCGGTCGATGAAGCCGTCATAGTCCGGCTCGCCGCCCTCGGCCGTTGCCGGCGCGGCCGGATTTTCCGCGGCTCCGCCGTAGCTCGCCGTCTGCCCTGAGGGCGGATGAGCGAAGGGCGCCAAAAACCGGGTGTCGCCGAGCGGATCGCTCTCGCCCGTCTGCCTGCGGATGCGCTGGAGCGTGAAGTCGCCGCTCTCCGAAACCTCCGACGCGATCAGCACGCCGTGCAGCACGGCGGCCTTGCCGCGGGCGTTCTTTGCCGCGTCGGATCGGAAAGCCTCGCGCGGATAGAGCCGCTCGATGCCGGCGCGGTCGTTCACATTGGCTGACGTCATGGCCTTATCTCCGGGGGCCTGCAGGCGCTCCCTATAGAGACGGCGGATCAGCGCTCTTCGTTCCGCACCACGAGCGCGATCTTGCCGATGTGCTCGCTCGATTCCATGAGGGCGTGCGCCTCGGCGGCGTTAGCCAGCGGAAAGGTCTTGAAGATCACGGGCTTCACCTTGCCGGCCGAGAGCAGCGGCCAGACCTTCTCGCTGAGCTCGCCCGCGATCGCCGCCTTGTCGGCGACGGGGCGGGGACGCAGCGTCGAGCCGGTGAGGGTCAGGCGCTTGCGCATCACCGGCTCGACGTTGAGCTCGACCTTGGGGCCGCGCAGGAAGGCGATGCTGACGTGCCGGCCCTCGACCGCCATGATCTTGATGCTGCGCGGGATATAGTCTCCGCCGACCATGTCGAGGACCACGTCGACGCCCTTGCCGCCGGTGTCCTTGGTGATGACCTCGACGAAATCCTCGGTCTTGTAGTTAATGGCGCGGTCCGCTCCGAGATCTTGGCAGGCTTTGCACTTGTCGGCCGAGCCGGCGGTCGCGAACACCTTCGCCCCGAACGCTTTCGCGAGCTGGATCGCCGTCGTGCCGATGCCGGACGAGCCGCCATGGACGAGGAGGGTCTCGCTTTGCCGGAGCCGTCCGCGCTGGAAGACGTTGGTCCAGACCGTGAAGAAGGTCTCGGGGATGCAGGCGGCCTCGATCATCGAGAAGCCCTCGGGCACCGGCAGGCACTGCCCCTCCGGCGCGGTGCAGTACTCGGCATAGCCGCCGCCGGCGACGAGCGCGCAGACGCGGTCGCCGCGCTTCCAGCGCTTCACGTGATTGCCGACCGCGACGACGGTGCCGGCGATCTCGAGCCCCGGTATGTCCGTCGTGCTGGGCGGCGGCTCATACATGCCCCGCCGCTGCAACACGTCGGGCCGGTTCACCCCTGCCGCCGCGACCTCGATGAGCACCTCGTCCGGCCCGACCTTCGGCATGTCGCGCTGCGCCGCCTTGAGGACGCCGGGCTCCCCCGGCGCGGTGATCTCGACGGCGGTCATCTGGTCCGGGAGCTGCATCGGAGGTTCCGGTCTCGAGGAAACGTCAGCGCTCTTTAGCGCGGCGCCGCCCGAGGGGAAACCTCGGACGGCTCAAGCGCCGCGGCCGCGCAGGATGAGCCGGTTCTGGCGCACCTCGTAGGAGGCGAGCCGCTCGAGGAAGCTCATGCCGAGGAGGTTCTCGCGCAGCACGCCGGGCTTCGTCACGAGCGCGCGCACGCGCCGCTCGTCGATCGAGCCGACGGCAAGGCGCTCGATCGTGACCTGAGCCGCCATGGTGATGCCGTTGGCGGTTGAGACCGGCGTCATGAAAAGGAGGCTCGAGGGGGCGAGCCCGATCGCCTTCGCGGTCTCGTTCGTCAGGACCACGGTGCTGGCGCCGGTATCGAAGACGAACCGGAGGTCGCGGTCATTGACCCGCCCGTTGACGACAAAGCTGCCGTCCATGCGTCGGGTCACGACGACCTCTCCGCCCGGCGTGACCGTCGTCTCGCCCGGCATCAGCTCGCCGGCGATGCGGCCTGCGACCTGCTGGAGCTCGGTCCGGTAGCTGTAGAAGCCGACGAGCCCGACGAGCATCATGCTCCACAGCGCCATCGCGCGCAGGCCGTTGACCCAGCGGCCGCGGAACTCGGCGACGATCAGGCTCGCGACGAGAAGCGCCATCGCGCCGAGCGCCGCAACCGACGCGAACTCGCCCGGCGCAAGACCGAAGATCGGCGCCTCGGCCTGGTTCACGACCAGGATCGCCATGGCGAGGAGCACGATGCCGAGACCGACCGCGCCGGGCATCAGCCGGTCTCCTGAGGCGCGAAGGCGCTGCGCATCCGCTCATCGAGGCCGTTCATGATCGCGAGGCGCTCTTCCTCGCTCAGCCTGTACCAGGCGGCGATCTCCTCGCTCGTGCGCCCGCAGCCCTCGCACAACCCGGTGTCGGGATCGAGAATGCAGACGCGGATACAGGGGGTCGAGATCGGCATGGTCGACAGGGCTCGGAAGCTATCTCGTTATGGGCGCGCCGCAATCAAGAGGCCGAGATAGGCCGCGATCTCGGCGAGCTGCTGGATCGCGCCGCCGACGTCGCCGCTCTGGCCGCCGATCAGCCGCTTCGAGAGGCGGGTCATCGCCAGCGCGACGCCGCCCGCGAGGAGGAATCCCAGGATGATGCCGGCAAAGGGGAGGGGAGAGCCGAGCCCGGCCGCGAGCCCGAACGCGGCGCAGACGCCGAAGGCGAGCGCCACCGCGCCCGGCTCCGGCTGCCCGACCGCGTAGGAGGATCCCGTCATCCGCGCTGGCGGCAGGAGCGTCATCAGCAAAAGGCCGGCGCTGCGCGACAGCGCTGCGACGAGCACCACCGCCGCCGCCGCCCCGGGCGTGCCGAGCCTGGCGAGGAGTTCGGCTAGGCATGCGACGCGCAAGACGTAGGCGAGCACGAGGGCTGCACCGCCGTAGGAGCCGATGCGGCTGTCCTTCATGATCTCGAGCCTGCGCTCCGGGGTCGATCCGCCGCCGAACCCGTCCGCCGTGTCGGCGAGGCCGTCCTCGTGGAAGGCGCCGGTGACCAGGGTCAGGCTCGCGACGGCGAGCGCCGCCGTGACGAAGGCGCCGAGCCCGAGCATCTGCGCTCCGACGAGCACCGCCGCCCCGACGGCCCCGATGATCGCGCCCGCGACCGGCAGCATCCGCGGCATCGTCGCGAAGTCCGGCGGCCCGTACGGGTCGGGCTCCCAGGCCGGCGCCGGCACAGGCAGGCGCGAATAGAACCGCAGGCACCTCAGGAGGTCGGCGTAAAGCGTGCGCAGGGCAGCGGCCGTATCGGCCCGTTCCGGACGCTCGCTCACCGACATCGCTTCACCCCCGCCCTCGTGCCGCCTATAGACGCGCCGCGGCCTTCGCTTGCGCCCGCCGCTCCAGGAGTCCCGATGATCCCCGACGCGGGCGGCACGCCGTTCGACGACATGCGCCGATTGATAGCCATGATGCCCGGCCCTGACGAGGCCGCGGCCGCGGCGGTGCGCGAGCGCGAGCGCAACCTGACGAAGCCCGCCGGCAGCCTCGGCCGGCTCGAATGGCTCGTCGAGTGGCTTGCCGCCTGGCAAGGCAAGGCGCCGCCGACGATCGAACGACCGCTCGTCGCGGTCTTCGCCGCAAGCCATGGCGTCGCGGCGCGCGGCGTCTCGGCCTATCCGCCCGAGGTCAACCGGCAGATGCTCGCGAACTTCGCGGCCGGAGGCGCCGCGATCAACCAGATCTGCGCGAGCTTCAACCTCGGCTTCAAGGTCTTCGATCTCGCCCTCGATGTGCCCACCGAGGACATCGTCGCGGACGCCGCCATGGACGAGCGATCTTGCGTCGCCACCATGGCCTTCGGCATGGAGGCGGTCGCGGGCGGCGCCGACCTCTTGGCGGTCGGCGAGATGGGCATCGGCAACACCACGGTCGCGGCGGCGATCTACGCCGCCCTTTACGGCGGCGCGCCCGAGGCTTGGGTCGGGCGCGGCACCGGGGTCGACGACGCCGGCTATGCCCGCAAGCTCGAGGCGGTGACGGGCGCGCTCGCCCGTCACGCCGGCCATCTCGACGAGCCGCTCGAGGTGCTGCGCCGGCTCGGCGGCCGCGACGTCGCGGCGATCGCCGGCGCGATCGTCGCGGCGCGGCTGCAGCGCATCCCCGTGGTGCTCGACGGTTATGTGGCGACGGCCGCCGCGGCGGTGCTGCACGCGCTTGAGCCCGCCGCGATCGACCACTGCGTCGCCGGCCACCTCTCGGCGGAAGGCGCGCATCAGGCGGTGCTCGATCGCCTCGGCAAGATCCCGCTGCTCGCCCTCGGGATGCGGCTTGGCGAAGGCTCCGGCGCGGCGCTCGCGGTCGCCCTGATCCGCGCCGCCGCTGCCTGCCACCGCGGCATGGCGATGTTCGACGAGGCGAGGGTGGCAGGGCGAATCGACCACTCCTAACGCATGATCCCGAAAAGTGGGAACCGGTTTTCGAAAAAGATCATGCTCGAGCAAAAAGATAGAGCGGGATGACGACTCGACGAGAAGTCATCGCGCTCTAGGCCGCCCGCGGCCGCCCCTTTGCCGCCTCGACCTCGACTGCCGGCAGTGCGTCCATGACGCGCGCCGCCGGGAAGGTGACGATCACCTCGGTGCCCTCGCGCGGCTTCGACTTCAGCTGGAAGCCGCCGCCGTGGATATCGACGAGGCCCTTGACGATCGGCAGCCCGAGGCCCGAGCCCTGCTCGGCGGTCTTGATCGCGAGCGAGCCGCGCCCGAAGGACTGCATGACGATCGGGATCTCCTCTTCGGGAATGCCCGGTCCGGTGTCCTTGACGCTGAGGTACTGCCCGCCCGAGGAGGTCCAGCCGACCTTGACCGCGATCTCGCCGCCGGGCGGCGTGAACTTGATCGCGTTCGAGAGCACGTTGAGCACGATCTGCCGAAGCGCCCGCTCGTCAGCCCAGAGCCGGGGCAGGGTCGGATCGATCATCTCCCGGATCGTCTGGTTCTTTGCCTTGGCGCGCAGGTTCAGCATGTGGCGGCAATCCTCGACCACGTAAGGGAGCTGCACCGCCTCCTCGCTCAGATCGTAGCGTCCGGCCTCGATACGCGAGAGGTCGAGGATCTCGTTGATCAGGGTCAGGAGGTGCTCGCCCGAGCCGTGAATGTCGCCGGCATATTCCCGGTACGACGGCGAGGCGTGGGGGCCGAAGACCTCGTTCTTCATCACCTCGGAGAAACCGAGGATGGCGTTGAGCGGCGTGCGCAGCTCGTGGCTCATGGTGGCGAGGAAGCGTGATTTCGCGAGGTTCGCCTCCTCGGCGCGCCGGCGCGCCTCGTCGGAGTTCGCCTTCGCCTGCTCGAGCTCGGCGAAGATGGCATCCTTCTCGGCGCGGGACTGGAGCGTCGCGACGGCGCTGCAATACAGGCGGTTGGCGAGGAAGATGAAGAAGAACTGCGCGCTCCCCGCCATCGCCATGAGCATGATGGTGTCCCTGTCGGGGGCCGAGAGCGTGAGCGTCAAGATCGCAAGCGCGACCGGCACGAGCCCGGCGTAGACTGCGGCCGGGATCGTCGCCGACAGCATCGCGATCAAGGCCGCGAGCATGACGAGGACGAACAGCAGGAAGCTGCGCGCACCCGCGGCCTCGACCGGAATCAGCACCTGGACGATAAGCGCCCAGCTCGCCCCCTGGAGCGTCTCGCCAAGGATGAACCGGCGCCGCCAGGTCTCGAGCGCGACGCTGTCCGGATCCTCGCGCAGGAAGCGCTGCGACAGCGTCAGCATCAACGCCATCGCGGCGGTGACGAGGATGAGCCACAGGAGCGCGTTCTGAAGCGGGATCCAGACCGTCGCGACGGCGCTGATCGCGGCCGCGAGGCCGAACAGCGGCACCGAGGCGCTCGTCCGGTACTCGGCGAAAAGCCGGATGAGCTCGTGGTCGAACGCCCGCTCGAGGCCGATCGACGAGGTCAGGCGCTCGCGGACGTTGCGGACGTCCTTCGCGAGGCGGCGCCGGCGCGAGCCGTCATCCGACGCCGGTCCGCGGACCCGGCCGATCATCTGCGCCGTCGACTGACCCATCACGCAACACGCAACCCGCCGGGCAGGCGACAGCCGACGCCCCGGCAAAGCCACCATGGAGGAGATTGGTTAACCATCCTCTTCCGGAGATCCGGAAGCCCGCCGGGCGCTACCCAATTTGCATGTGCGCCAGCGCACATTCGGCCAGGGCACCTCGCGGTACAAAGAGGATGTTTCCTCCTGACCCTCGAGACCCCTGGCGCGGCGAAAGCCGCGCCCTTTCTTTTCGGCTCGGGGATCAAACCTGCCACCGCCGGACGCTCGCCGCGCTGAAAGCTTGGCCGATTGACTCGACCGCGCTTGCCGTGGTTCGGATTCGCCCGAAGGGGGCCCCTCGATGAAGCTCTACGACACCGACCGGGCGCCGAACCCGCGCCGGGTGCGGGTATTTCTCGCCGAGAAAGGCGTCACGGTCCCGGTCGTCTCGATCGACCTTGCCCGGCTCGAGCACAAGGCGCCGGCCTATGTGGCCGTCAATCCGCTGCAACGCACTCCGGCCCTCGAGCTCGACGACGGGACCGTGATCAGCGAGTCGATCGCGATCTGCCGCTATTTCGAGGAGTTGCATCCCGAGCCGCCGCTGTTCGGCACCGGCGCGCTCGAGCGGGCTCGTGTCGAGATGTGGCAGCGGCGCCTCGAGTTCGGCCTGCTCGGCACGGTCGCGGCGGTTTTCCGCCACCTCCACCCGGCGATGGCCGAGATGGAGGTGCCGCAGGTCGCCGCCTGGGGCGAGACCAACAAGCCGCGGGTCATCGAGTTCCTGCGCTTTCTCGACGGCGATCTCGCCGACCGCCGGTTCATTGCCGGCGACCGCTTCTCGATCGCCGACATCACCGGGCTCGTCGGGCTCGATTTCATGAAGCTGGCGAAGCTCAGTCTCCCGGACGACCTTGCGAACGTGCGGCGCTGGCATGCGGAGCTCGCCGCCCGCCCCAGCGCGCAGGCGTGACGCCATGCGCCTGACGGTCGTCGGCTGCGGGGACGCGTTCGGCTCGGGCGGGCGGGCAAACACGTGTTTCTTCATCGAGACCGCGGCGGCGGCGATCGCGCTCGATTTCGGCGCCACCTCGCTCGTCGCGCTGAAGCGGCTCGGGATCGACCTCAACCGCATCGACGCGGTGATGCTGTCGCACCTCCACGGCGACCATTTCGGCGGCCTCCCGTTCCTCTTCCTCGACGCCCAGTTCGACAGCCACCGCGACAAGCCGCTGACCGTCATCGGCCCGGTCGGCACGGGCGAGCGCGTCACGGCGGCGATGGAGGTGTTCTTCCCCGGCTCGTCCGGGAACCGGTGGAAATTCGCGCTGAACATCCTCGATCTGCCGGTCGGCCAGGACCACGTCCATGCCGACCTTCGCATCCGCACGACCCAGGTGGTCCACCCCTCGGGCGCGCCCTCGACCGCCGTGCGGCTCACCGACGGCGCCGGCACCCTCGTCTATTCCGGCGACACGAGCTGGACCGAGGCGCTCGTCGAGGCAGCGCAGGGGGCGGACCTCTTCATCACCGAATGCTACCGGCTCTCGGGCGCTCCGGTCGCCCATCTCAGCCTCGAGGAGATCGACGCCAACCGCTCCCGCTTCAACGCCCGGCGCATCATGCTGACGCATATGAGCGCGGAGGTGCTCGACAAGCTCGCCGAGATCGAAGCGCGCGGCTATCTCCCGGCGCATGACGGACTCACCCTCGACATCTGACGATGCGCTCGCGCCGGTCATCGCCGGGCTGTGCGTCTGCCGCATCTGCCGCGACCAGCCACGCTACGGTGCGCCGCTCGCGCACGAGCCGCGTCCGGTCATCCAGGCCGGCGCCGGCGCGCGGCTGTGCATCGCGAGCCAAGCGCCCGAAACGCGCGCGCATGCGAGCGGCCGCCCCTTCACCGATGCCTCGGGCGTGCGGCTGAGGACCTGGCTCGGCATCCCGGAGGAGGTCTTCTACGATCCGGCGCGCGTCGCGATCGTCCCGATGGCGTCGTGCTTCCCGGGTCAGGACGCCAAGGGCGGCGATCTGCCGCCGCGGCGCGAATGCGCCGAGACCTGGCGCGCTCCGATCTTCGCCGCGCTGCCGCGGCTCGAGCTGATCCTCACGATCGGGGGATATGCGCAAAGCTGGCATCTCGGCCCAGATTGCGACTCCGGCCTCACCGCGACCGTCAAGCGCTGGCGTGCGATCGTCGCGGCGCCGCGCCGCCCGCGCATCCTGCCGATGCCGCACCCGTCCTGGCGCAACAACGGCTGGCTCAGGAAGAACCCGTGGTTCGAGGCCGAGCTGGTGCCGGCGCTCCAGAACGAGGTGCGCGCACTCATCGCATGAGGCGCGGCGTCACGCTTTCCCCACTTTTCACCGTGAGACCGTTCAACCGCGTCCGCATCGGCTAAGGTGAGGCGGCCCGAGAGCCGCAGGGATCAAGATCGTGATTCTTCGACATGTCGTCGCGACCGCCTTCCTCCTCCTCGCGTCTTTCGGCGCAGGAGCCGCCCGGGCCGAGCCGCGCCTCGCGCTCGTGATCGGGCAGGGCGCCTATGCGGCCGGAGAGCTGCCGACGGCGGTCAATGACGCGGCCCTTGTCGGGCAGACCCTCACCAGCGCCGGTTTCGAGGTCGTCCAGGGCCGCGACCTCAACCAGGGCGATCTGCGCCGCATCATCCGCGACTTCCTCGAAGGGGTGCAGACGGCGACGCCCGACACCACGGTCGTGATCTACGTCGCCGGCCACGCGCTTCAGGTCGAAGGCGAGGACTACCTCGTCCCGACCGATGCACGCATCGCGCGCGAAAGCGATGTTCCGATCGAGGGCTATCGCGTCTCGGATATCATCCGCTCGCTCTCGGCGACCCCCGGCGCGACGCGGCTCGTGATTCTGGACGCGGCACGGGGATATCCGCTGCCACCCGGCGGACAGGGCCTGGCGCGCGGGCTCGCGATCGTCGAGCCGCCGCCGAGCTTCCTCGTCGCGTTCTCGGCGGCGCCCGGAGCCGTCGCGCCGGAAGGGCAGGGGCCGTACGGCGCCTACGCCGCCGCCCTCGTCGAGATGATGCGCGAGCCGGGCATCGATCCGGCCACTCTCTTCGCGCGGGTCAGGCTTCGGGTGCACGAGATCACCCGCGGCCGGCAGACGCCCTGGCACGCTGCGAACCTCAATGCGCCGTTCACGTTCTTCGAGCCGGTCGAGGCGACGGCGGCAGCGCCGGTTCGCGAGCGCCGGATCGCGTCCGCCTCGGCCGAGGACGCCTACAGCTTCGCGGTCGAGCAGGACACGATCCAGGCCTACCAGGAATTCCTGCGGGCCTATCCCGGCCATCCGCTTGCGGGCCGGGTCAAGCTGCTGCTCGCCGCGCGGCGCGAGGCGGTGATCTGGCGCCGCACGGTGCTGCGCAATTCGCCCGAGGCTTACTGGACGTATTTGCGGCGCTATCCCAACGGTCCGCATACCTCCGACGCGCGCCGGCGCCTGACCCGGCTGTCCGTCCCGGTCGCGCCGCCGCCGGATTTCGACGAGGTCGCCTATCGCGACGTGCCGGCGCCGCTGCCGGGCGAGGTGATCGAGATCCGCGAGACGGTCTACGTCGACACCGACCTGCCGCCGCCGCCGCGCGCGCCGGTCTACCTCCTGCCCGAGCGGGAGGAGTACATCACCCGGCTCGAGGCGCCGCCGCCGGCGCCCGCCCGCGGCATCCTCCCGATCCCGATCCCGATCCCGATCCCGCTCCGGGCTCGGGCGCCGGCGGAGTTCCGCCCGCCGATCGCGCCGCTCACGCCGCAAGGTCCAGTCACGATCCCGCTTGCGGCGCCGCCGCTGCAGGCGCGGCCGGGCGCGCCGTCCGCCGGTGCTCGTCCAGGTCAATTCGCGCCCCAACCGCAGGCAGGTCCGGCACAGCCCGGAGTCCCGGGCCAGCCGGGATTGCGCGGCCCGATCACCCCGCTGGTGCAGCAGCAACCCCAGCCCGCCGCCGGGGCGCCGTCCGCCGGTGCGCCCGAAGCGTCCGCACCTGCGGCGTCACCACCCGCCGCCGCTTCCGGCGCGCCGGCGCGGCCATCATCGCTGCCGCCCGGGACCGCCCCCGGCCAGCCGAGGGGCCCGGGGGCGGCCGGAACGCGACCGGGCGCGATCGGAACCGGCGCCCCGCCGGGCGCGGCCCCGCAACCGAGCCCCGGCGCGATCAGGCCCGGGCCCGGCGGCCCCGGTGCTGCCGGGGCGGCCGGTGTTCCCGGCCCGCGTCCTGGCGCGATCACGCCGGCCCCGGGTGCCTACGGCACGCCGGGCTCGACGCCAGCCGCCGGTCAGCCGGGTGCCTCGGCCCCGACCCCGGGATCCGTGACCGCGCCTGCGCCGGCCGCCACGACCGCCCCCGGCGCCTCGCCTGGCGCGGCAACCGCGCCGGCCCGGCAGGGCGCCCGCCAACCGTCCGGGGGGTCACTCGGTCAGGGGGCGGGGGCACGCGGGCCCGGTTCGCCGGCGGGCGAAGCCGGCGCGGCATCTCCCGACGAGATGCGCCGGCGTCAGCTAGGAACACAGGGACGTGCGCCCGGTGCGGCGCGGCCCGCCGAGCCGGGCATTCAAGCGACGCCTGGCGCCGCAGCGCCCCGCCCGCCGGCGCCGCGAACCCAACCGCCGCCGGAAGGCGGCGCCGCGGGGATCCAGCGTGTCGCGCGCCCGACACCGCCGGACGCGCCGCGAGCCACGCCGCCGCAGGCAGCGCCCGCAGCGGCTGTGCAGCGCCCGCCGCAACCCATCGTCGCGCAGCCGCCCCGTCCGGCCGCACCGGCGCCCGGCGCCCCGCCCGCGCAACCCGCCGCACCCCCGGCTGCTGCCGCGCCGAGACCGGCCGCAGCTCCGCCACGCCCACAGCCAGGCGGACCGCCGAAATGCGTGCTGCCGAACGGTCAGCCCTGCCCGCCTCCGGGCGCACGGCCTTGACCCGAGGATGAGCGCCGCGGCGGGAAGGCCGCCCGGCGAGCCGTCTATCCTTCGAGCCGGGCGATGAGGCTCGAGGTATCCCAGCGGCGGCCGCCCATCTTCTGGATCTCGGCGTAGAACTGGTCGACGAGCGCCGACACCGGCAGCTGGGCACCGTTCTTGCGCGCCTCGTCGAGGCAGATCCCAAGGTCCTTGCGCATCCAGTCGACGGCGAAGCCGAAGTCGAACTTGCCCTGGTTCATGGTCTTGCCGCGGTTCTCCATCTGCCAGGAGCCGGCCGCGCCCTTGGAGATGACGTCGAGCACCGCCTCGATATCGAGGCCGGCGCGCTTGCCGAAATGGATGCCTTCGGCAAGGCCCTGCACCAGGCCGGCGATGCAGATCTGGTTGATCATCTTCGTGAGCTGGCCCGATCCGGCAGGTCCGAGGAGGCGGCAGGCGCGGGCATAAGCCATGATCACCGGCTCGACCTTGCCGTAGGGCTCCGGCTCGCCGCCGCACATGACGGTGAGGGCGCCGTTCTCGGCGCCGGCCTGGCCGCCCGAGACCGGCGCGTCGACAAAGCCGACGCCCTTCTCCTTCGTCTTGGCGTGAAGCTCGCGCGCGACGAGCGCCGAGGCGGTGGTGTGGTCGACGAGGGTCGCCCCCGCCTTCATGCCGGCAAGCGCGCCGTCCGGTCCGAGCACCACCTGGCGCAGGTCGTCGTCGTTGCCGACGCAGGAGAAGACGATTTCCTGGCCCTCGGCCGCCTCGAGGGGCGTCTTGCCGACCCGGCCGCCGTTCTCCGAGGCCCATTTCTCGGCCTTTGCCGTCGTGCGGTTGTAGACCGTGACCTCGTGGCCTTTGGCCTTCAGGTGGCGCGCCATCGGATAGCCCATGACGCCGAGACCGAGGAACGCGACCTTCGCCATCGCCGGAAGCCTTTCAAGTGGTGAGGAGCGCCTCGGCGCCGCGACGGTTCTACGGGCGGCGGGAAGGAGCGTCAAACGCCGCTCGTTCCGCCAATCCAAGCGCGAATTCTCACAATCCCGCGGCCGTCAGCCTTTGGTGTCGAAGGGAAAGTACTTCGCGCGGATGCGGTCGTAGGTGCCGTCGGCGATCACGCTGTCGAGCGCGCGGTCGAACAGCGCCTTGAGCTCGGGGTCGCTCTTGCGCAGCCCGACGCCGACGCCGGCTGAGTAGAAGGCCGGATCGAAGGGCGCGTCGGCGACGAGCCGGCAGCAGCGCAGGCCTTCCGGGCTGTCGAGGAACCGCGTCATGGCGAGCTTGTCGCCGAGCACGAGGTCGAGGCGCTCGGCGCCGAGGTCGAGATTCGCGTCCTCGAGCTTGCCGTAGCTCTTCACCTCCGCCTCGAGGTAGCGTTCCTCGAGGAAGCGGGCGTGCTGGCTGTCGGCGATCGTGCCGATGGCCTTGCCGGCGAGCGCCGCCGGCGTCACGTCGGCGATCGCGCTCTCCTTGCGCGCCACGAAAGCCGCCGGAATGCGGTAATAGGGCTTCGAGAAAGCGATACGGGCCTGGCGCTTCTCGGTGATCGCGAGCGAAGCCATGATGGCATCGTACTCTCCGCGAAGTAGGTCCTTGATCATGCCGTCCCACTCGTGGAT
>JAJKJG010000367.1 GCA_021154065.1 Methylobacterium sp. | reverse complement strand
TCGAGCCGCTCGATGCGCTCGATGAAGGCCTTGAGCTGGTCGGCGGCGACGGATTCGGTCGCGACGATCGGATTCTTGTCGAGCATGACGCCCCCCTTTTTTTCCGAGATTCGTTCGTTGGCTCCCGCGTGCCCGCGACGGCCGAGCGCGTCAAGCGCGGCTGGAGCCGCGCGGCGGCGTCTGCGATGTGGATCGCGGGGACAGTCAGTGCGCCGGCTTGCTCTTCTCGAAGGCGGCGAGCTGTTCCGGGGCCGCCTCGCGCTGGTGACGCGCCTTCCAGTCCTCGTACGGCATGCCGTAGACGTGCTCGCGGCTCTCATCCTTCGTCAGCGGCACGCCGCGCGCGTCGGCCGCGTCCTTGAGCCAGTTCGAGAGGCAGTTGCGGCAAAAGCCGGCGAGGTTCATGAGGTCGAGGTTCTGCACGTCGGTTCGTGCCCGCAGATGCTCGATGAGCCGGCGGAACGCCGCCGCCTCGAGCTCGCTCAGCGTCGTCTCATCGATGTCGTTCATGAACGCGCCTCGGCGGGGTGACGGAGCGCCGAAACTGCCATAGGAGTTCCGGCAACGCGAGTTCCGGCCCCTGATTCACCGCCCATCGCGGCATCTTCATGACCTCGTCCGACACCACTGCACGGCTCGATTCAGGGGCGGCGTCCGCGTTGATCGCGCTCGTCGCCGGCGCGGTCGCGCTCGGCTTCTCGGCGATCTTCGTGCGGCTCGCCGCCGCGGAGGGGATCGGGCCGTTCGCGAGCGCCTTCTGGCGCGTCGCGCTGTCGCTGCCGGTGCTCTACGGCTGGATGCGGCTCGAGGAGGCGCGCGATTCCCGGCCGCGGAAAGTCTTCGGACGTGCGAGCCTCCTCGCCGGCCTCGCCTTCGCCGGCGACCTCTTCTTCTGGCACCTCGCCATCCTCGACACCACGGTCGCGAACGCGACGTTCTTCGGGACGATGGCGCCGGTCTTCGTCGTGCTCGTGACCTGGCTCGTGCTGCGGCGGCGCGTCGCCGGCGCGACCGTCGCCGGGCTCCTGCTCTGCCTCCTCGGCGGCGCGGCGCTCGTCGGCGCGAGCCTGGCGCTCGACCCGGGCCATCTTCGCGGCGATCTCGAGGGCGTCGTCACGGCGTTCTTCTTCGGGCTCTATTTCCTCGCCGTCGAGCGCGCCCGGGACGGCGCCGGCGCCGGCCGCGTCACCTTCGAGGCGAGCGTCGTCACGGCGATCGTCCTGCTGCCGGTGGCGGCGGCGCTCGAGCCCGCGATCCTGCCCGGCTCGGCGGCGGGGTGGCTCGCGCTGATCGCGCTTGCCTGGGTGAGCCATGCCGGCGGGCAGGGGCTGCTCTCGGTCGCGCTCGGGCGCCTGCCCGCGACCTTCTCGTCGCTCGTCATCTTCCTCGAGGCGGTCGCGACCGCAGCTTTCGGCTGGATCATCCTCGGCGAGCGGGTCACGCTGACCCAGGGGCTCGGCGGCGCGCTGATCCTCGGCGGCATCTATGTCGCCCGGCCGCGCAACGGCGTCGTGCCTGGATGAGCGACGCCGGGCGCCAGCGCGACACGCTTCGCCGCCTCTTCGAGGCGGCGGTCGCGGCGGCGCATCCGAGCGCCTGCGTCGTGCCGCATCTGCCGGCGCCGCCGGCACGCGGCCGGCTGATCGTGCTCGCGGCCGGCAAGGCCGGCGCCAGCATGGCGGCGGCGGCGGAGCGCTTCTATCGCGAGATGCACGGCCTTTCGGCCGGGCGGCTGACCGGGCTCGCCGTGACGCGCCACGGCTATGGCGAACCGGCGGGGCTGATCCCGGTCGTCGAGGCCGGCCATCCGATGCCCGACCGCCAGGGCGTCGACGCGACCGAGCGGACGCTCGCGCTCGCCGGCGAGGCGACGGCCGACGACCTCGTCCTCGTGCTGCTGTCGGGCGGCGGCTCGGCGAACTGGATCGCGCCGGCGGGCCAGCTCACGCTCGAGGAGAAGCAGGGCATCACCCGCGCGCTGTTGCGCTCCGGCGCCACCATCGGCGAGATCAACACCGTGCGGAAGCACCTGTCCCGCATCAAGGGCGGGCGGCTCGCGGCGGTCGCGGCGCCCGCCCCGGTGCTGACGCTCGCGATATCCGACGTGCCGTTCGACGACCCGGCCGTGATCGCCTCCGGCCCGACCGTGCCCGACCCGTCGACGCTTGCCGACGCCCGGGCGATCGTCGCCCGGCGCAAGGTGCCGCTGCCGGCCTCCGCCGCGGCGCTGCTCGACAGCCCGGCGAGCGAGACGCCGAAGCCCGGCAGTCCGGTCTTTTCGGCAACCGAGTTCCGCATTGTCGCCCGCCCGGCCGATGCGGTCGCGGCGGCGGCCCAGAGCGCGATCGCGGCCGGATACGAGCCGCTCGTGCTCGGCGCCGACCTCGAAGGCGAGGCGCGCGAGGTCGCGTCCGCGCACGCCGACATGGCGAAGGACGCGCGCGCGTCCGGCCGCCGCGTCGCCATCATCTCCGGCGGCGAGCTCACCGTCACGATCGGGGGCCAGGGCCGCGGCGGGCCGAACCAGGAATATGCGCTGGCGCTCGCCGTGGCGCTCGACGGCCGCCCGGGTATCGCGGCGCTCGCCGCCGATACCGACGGCACCGACGGCGGCGCCGGCTCGGCCGACGACCCCGCCGGCGCGATCATCGACGACACCACGCTCGCGCGCGCGCGAGCGCTCGAGCTCGACCCGGCGGCGTTTCTCGCCGAGAACGATTCGACAGGTTTCTTCGAGCGTCTCTCCGACCTCGTCAGCTGCGGACCGACCCGAACCAACGTCAATGACTGCCGCATCATCCTCATCAACTGAGCTCCCTCGCCGGGGTCATCCCGGAAGCCGCGGCACGCGGCTATCCGGGAGCCATGGCGTCGGCGCGCGGGGCTGGATCCCGGCTCTCCGCTTCGCTGCGGCCGGGATGACCGTGATGATGTCGAGCGCACTCGCCACCCCCGCCTACGCCGATCTGCGCATGTGCAACCTCACCACGAGCCGCATCGGCATCGCCATCGGATACCGCGACCAGCAGGGCTGGGTGACCGAGGGCTGGTGGAACATCGCGCCGCGGGGCTGCGAGACGCTGCTCAAGGGCCTCCTCGCGGCGCGGTTCTATTATGTCTATGCGGTCGACTACGACCGCGGCGGCGAATGGGCCGGCCGCTCCTTCATGTGCACCCGGGAGCGCGAGTTCACGATCCGCGGCGTCGAGGACTGCTTTGCCCGCGGCTTCGACCGCAACGGCTTCTTCGAGGTCGACACCGGCGAGCAGAAGAGCTGGACGATCCAGCTCACCGATCCGAGCCGGCCGGGAAGCGCGCCCGCCGCGCCCCGTTGAGGTTCCGGCGCCGTTGTGGATGATGGCGCCGGTTCGAGGAAGGGCCTGATGAAGCGGTCGCGACGCACGAAGATCATCGCCACGCTCGGACCGGCCTCCGACTCGGCCGAGATGATGGCCAGGCTGTTCGAGGCCGGCGCCGATACCTTCCGGCTCAACATGAGCCATCTCGCCCGCGACCGGCTGCGCGAGAAGGTCGGCGCCATCCGGGAGATCGAGGCGCGCGCTCGGCGGCCGATCGCGATTCTGGCCGACCTCCAGGGGCCGAAGCTCAGGGTCGGCACCTTCGGCGGCGACGCCGCGATGCTGAAGGAGGGCACCCGCTTCGTCCTCGATTCGAACGAGAGCGCCGGCGACGCGAAGCGCGTCTTCCTGCCCCACCCCGAGATCCTCGGCTCGCTCGAGGAGGGCCACAGCGTCCTCGTCGACGACGGCAAGCTGAGACTCGAGGTCGAGGAGGTGAAGCCCGGGCGCGCCGTCACGCGGGTCGCGGTCGGCGGCAGGATCTCTAACCGCAAGGGCGTGAACCTGCCCGACACCGAGATCCCGGTCGCGGCCATGACCGAGAAGGACCGCACCGACCTCGAAGCGGCGATCGACGCCGGCGTCGACTGGATCGGCATGTCCTTCGTCCAGCGGCCGGAGGACGTGGCGGAGGGTCGCAAGATGGCACGCGGGCGCGCGCTCATCATGACGAAGCTCGAGAAGCCGCAGGCGATCAGCCGGCTCGACGACATCCTCGACGCGTCGGACGCCGTGATGGTCGCGCGCGGCGACCTCGGCGTCGAGATGCCGCTCGAGAAGGTGCCGGGCCTGCAGAAGCGCATCACCCGCGCCGCGCGCCGCCTCGGCAAGCCGGTGGTGATCGCGACCCAGATGCTCGAATCGATGATCACCAGCCCGGTGCCGACGCGGGCCGAGGTGTCGGACGTCGCGACCGCGGTCTTCGAGGGCGCCGACGCCGTCATGCTCTCGGCCGAGAGCGCCTCCGGCCAGTACCCGGTCGAGGCGGTCCGGACGATGAACCGCATCGCCGAGGAGGTCGAGCGCGACCCGATCTACTGGTCGATCATCACGGCGCAGAGGAACGCGCCCGAGGCGACGGGCTCCGACGCGATCGCGGCGGCGTCGCATCAGATCGCCGACGCGCTGAACCTCAAGGCCGTCACGGTGTGGACCTTCTCGGGCACCTCGGCGCTCAGGCTCGCCCGCGAGCGCCCGAACTCGACCGTGCTGGCGCTGACGCCAAAGCGCGACACGGCGCGCCGCCTCGCCCTCGTCTGGGGCGTGCACCCGATCGTCACCAAGGACGCGAGCGACGCCGACGACATGGCGTTCCGGGCGGCGAAGTTCGCGGTGCGCGAGGAGTTCGCCGCCGTCGGCGACCGCATCATCGTCGTCGCCGGCGTGCCCTTCGGGACGCCCGGCGCCACCAACATGGTGCGCATCGTCTACGTCACGCAGGAGCACGCCGCGAAGGCCTGAGGCGGCGCATCGTCATCATGATCGCCTCCGATTCTCCTGCGATGTCAGAGGCCGCCCGTCATGATGATCAGCACTCTTTCATGATGATCGCGGCGGGCTCGCAGGGGTCTTCTCCAGAGCGAGGCGGGCGAGGCGGGCGAGCCGGTCGAGGAAGATGCGCTGGCCGGGCAGGAGCTTCTCGCGGGCATCTTCCAGGGTGAACCAGCCAGCCCGGTCGACCTCGGGAAACGACTGCTTGCGCCCGCTCTTCGGCGGCCACTCGATCTCGAAGCTGCTGCTGCGGATCGCTGCGACGTCGAGGTCGCCTTCGGCCGCATAGGCGACGACGCGCTTGCGGCTCGGCTGGATAGCCTCCCCCAGGGGCTGCAGCTCGCCCTCCAACGCGACGCCGAGCTCCTCCGCGAACTCGCGCCGGGCGGCGGCTTCCGGGTCCTCGCCCTCGCTATATTCGCCCTTCGGGATCGACCAGGCGCCGGCGTCCTTCTTGGCCCAGAACGGCCCGCCGGGGTGGACGAGCAGCACCCGGAGGACGCCGTTCTCGCGCTTGTAGAGGAGGATGCCGGCGCTCTTGACGGCCATTGCCTCATCTCACGCGGGTCGTCCCGGGCGCGCCGCAGCGCGGAGCGGTGCGGCGCAGACCCGGGACCCACTCCACGCACCGGCGCTATGGGTCCCGGATAGCCGCTGCGCGGCTTCCGGGATGACCCGCGGAGGGTGAGCCATCACGCGATCGTCACGCCGCCGTCGGCGACGATGACCTGGCCGGTGATGAAGCTTGCGGCCGGCGACGCCAGGAACGCGACGACGCCGCCGATCTCGTCCGGGGCGCCGATGCGCCGCAGCGGCGTCGCGCGGTTGCGGCGCTCGAGCGCCTTCTCGTCCTCCCACAGGGCACGCGCGAAGTCGGTCTTGACGAGCCCCGGCGCGATGCAGTTGACGCGCACGTTCCTCGGCCCCCACTCGACCGCGAGGTTGCGGGCTAACGCGAAATCGGCGGCCTTCGAGATGCCGTAGGCGCCGATCATCTCGGTGCCGCGGATGCCGGCGATCGACGACACGATGACGACGGCGCCGCCGCCCCGCGCCGCCATGCCCGGGATGGCGAGGCTGCAGAGCCAGAGGTTGCTCTTGACGTTTGCGCCCATGATCTTGTCGAAGGCCTCGTCGGTGATCTCGCCGAGCGGCCCGTAATAGGGGTTCACGGCGGCGTTGCAGACGAGGATGTCGACCGGTCCGAGCTTGTCCTCGGCGCCCCGGATCAGCGCCTCGACCTCGTCGCGCCGCGAGATGTTGCAGGGGATGACGACCGCCTCGCCGCCCTTCTTGCGGATGTCGCCCGCGATGGGCTCGCAGGCCTCGGCCTTGCGGCTCGAGATCACCACCTTCGCGCCCATCCGGGCCATGGTCTCGGCGATCGAGCGCCCGATGCCGCGGCTCGAGCCGGTGACGACGGCGACCTTGTCCGTCAGGTCGAAGGGGGTGCTCATGCGGGCTCCCGATTTGTGATAAGGCGCGTGTGGTTTTAGCGTAGCGATTTAAACGGAGCTGTCATTCCGGCGACGCCAAGCCTGGGCCGGAACACCACCCACCTCATCCTGAGGTGCGAGCGGAGCGAGCCTCGAAGGACGCACGGACGGTGGTGCGTCCTTCGAGGCTCAGGCCTCCGGCCTTTCGCACCTCAGGATGAGGAGAGTGGGTTCGGCCCCGGCGACGCGGAACGGCAAACGAGGCGACGGGAGGGAACATGGGAAGCGTCAATCCGAGCATCGATCTCGCCCATGACGGCGACATCGCCGTCGTCACGATCGACAACCCGCCCGTTAATGCCTTAAAGCACGAGGTCCGGGCCGGGCTGATCGAGGCCTTCCAGCGGGTCCGGAACGACGCCGGCGTCAAGGCCGCGGTGCTCGCCTGCGCCGGGCGCACCTTCTCGGCCGGCGCCGACATCTCAGAGTTCGGCAAGCCGCGCCGCTCGCCGGGGCTGATCGAGGTCATCGAGACGATCGAGGAGACCGGCAAGCCGGTCGTCGCGGCGCTCTCCGGGACGCCGCTCGGCGGCGGCTTCGAGCTCGCGCTCGGCTGCCATTACCGCGTCGCCGCGCCCGGCACCCGGGTCGGCCTGCCCGAGATCAAGCTCGGGCTCCTGCCCGGCGCCGGCGGCACGCAGCGCCTGCCGCGGCTCATCGGGCCGGAACGGGCGCTCCAGCTCATCGTCTCCGGCAACCCGACGCCGGTCGAGGAGCTGAAGGAGGACGGCGTCGTCGACGCCATCGTGACCGGCGACGTCGTCAAGGAGGCGATCGCCTTCGCCCGCAAGGTCGTCGCCGAGAAGCGTCCGCTCACCCGCGTGCGCGACCGCGAGGATCGTCTCGCGGCGGCACGCGCCGACCCTTCGGGCTTCACCCGCGCGGCTGATGCCTCGACGAAGCGCGCCCGCGGCCTGCGCGCCGTCGCCGCCTGCGTCGAGTCGGTGCGCAACAGCTTCGACAAGCCGTTCGGCGAGGGCCAGGCGCGCGAGCTCGAGTTGTTCATGGAGCTCCTGACGAGCGAGGAATCGCGCGCTCAGCGCCACATCTTCTTCGCCGAGCGCGAGGCCCAGAAGGTGCCGGACATGCCGGCCGGCGTGAAGCCGCGCGAGGTGCGCAAGGGCGGCGTCATCGGCGCCGGCACCATGGGCGGCGGCATCGCCATGAACTTCGCCAATGCCGGCATCCCGGTGACAATCGTCGAGACCGCGCAGGACGCGCTCGACCGCGGGCTGGCGACGATCCGGAAGAACTACGCCAACACGGTCTCGCGCGGCGGCCTCACGCAGGAGGAGATTGACCGGCGCGTCTGCCTCATCACCGGCTCGACCGACTTCGAGGCCCTCAAGGACGCCGACTTCATCATCGAGGCGGTGTTCGAGGAGATGGACCTCAAGAAGCGCATCTTCGCCGACCTCGACCGGATCGCAAAGCCCGGCGCGATCCTCGCCACCAACACCTCGACGCTCGACGTGAACGAGATCGCCGCCGTGACGAAGCGCCCGCAGGACGTGCTCGGGACGCATTTCTTCAGCCCGGCGAACGTCATGAAGCTGCTCGAGATCGTGCGCGGCGAGAAGACCGCCTTCGACGCGCTCGCGACCGCGATCGCGGTCGGGCGCAAGATGGCCAAGGTGCCGGTGGTGGTCGGGGTCTGCTACGGCTTCGTCGGCAACCGCATGCTGCACCAGCGCACCAAGGAGGCCGAACGCCTCATCCTCGAAGGTGCGCTGCCGCAGGACGTCGA
>JAJKJG010000366.1 GCA_021154065.1 Methylobacterium sp. | reverse complement strand
GGCGTTGTGCATGGGAGGCCGAGAGCGCAGGAGGGAGCCGCGCTTTCGCACCGGTCCGCGCGAGGGTCAAGGGCGGCGGCCGTCTAGGATTTTGCGCGCGCGGCCGCTCTGTCGAGCACCGCCGCCATTGCGGCGACCTCCTCGTCCGTGAGCGCCGGAAGCTCGCGCGCGAGCCGGTTCAGGAACAGCACGGTGTCCGGCTCGCGGCCGGAGGCGTCGATCCTGACCTTCGGCTCGGACAGGTCGGCGAGGCGCAGAAGCTCGTCGGCCTCGTCCCAGATGATGCGGAAGTACTGGAGCACGCCCTGGAGCAGGGTCCAGGTCGGCTTGCCGCGCTTGCCGCGCTCGAGCGCCGACAGGTAGGCGACGGAGACGCCGAGATGCGCCGCCATGTCCTTGAGGAGGAGCCCGCGCTCGCGCCGCAGCTCGCGGACGCGGCGGCCGAACGGCGTCACGGCTCGCCCGGCGCGCGGCGCCGACGCAGCCGGACATAGAGCGCGCCCGAGCCGCCATGGTGGGGCGCGGCCGCCTCGAAGCCGAGCACCACCGTGCGCAGCTCCGGCAGGCGCAGCCAGTGCGGCACGACGCGGCGCAGGACGCCGCGCTCCTCGAAGAGGCTGTCGCCCGCGGCGGCGGCGCCCTTGCCGGTGATCACCAGCACGACCTCGTGGCCGCGCTCGCGCGAGCGATGCAGGAATCCGATGAGCGCCCGATGGGCCTCGCTCTGGCGCATGCCGTGGAGGTCGATCGCGCCGTCGGCGCGGCGGGCGCCGCGGCGCAGCGCCACCAGGGTCTTGCGCTCGATCGGGGCGAGCGGCAGAAGCGCCGGCGCTCGGCACGCTCTGGGTGGCGCGGGCGCGGCCGACATGGCCGGCGGGGGCTCGGCGGCGGGGCCGGCCGGCGGCTCGGGCGGGACATCGGGAAAGCCGTGGCCAGGCAGCGGCTTCACGGCCCGCGCGACATGCGCCCAGAGCCGGCGCTCCTCGGCCGAGAGCTGGCGCGAGCGGCGCGGCTTCATGGCTTCGGCAGGAGGACGATGAAGCGGAACGGGTGGCGCAGCATCCCGGCGCGGGTGCCGGCCGCGGCGCCGGTGCCGACGAAGAGGTCGCCGCGCGCCGGCCCGGTGATGGCGGTGCCGGTATCCTGGGCAATCGTCAGCCGCGCGATCGGCGCGGTGCCGCCGTCCGGCTGCGGCGCCTCGCCCTCGAGCCAGAACGGCAAGCCGTAGCTCCAGAGATTGCGGTCGACGGCGAGGCTGCGGCCGGCGGTCAGCGGCACGCCGGCGCCGCCGATCGGGCCATCCTCCGGGGCAAGCTCGTCGGCGAGGCGGAAGAAGATGTAGGAGCGGTTGAGGCGCATGATCTCGCGCCCCTCCTCGGGGTTCGCCCGCAGCCAGGCGGTCAGCCGCTCGAGGTTCATCTCGGCGAGCTGCACGTGGCCCCGCTCGACGATGATCCGGCCGGGCGCCGTGAACGGATAGCCGTTGCGGCCCGCATAGGCGACCCGCACGGTACGGCCGTCCGGGAGCCGTATCCGGGCCGAGCCCTGCACATGGACGATGAAGGCATCGACCGGGTCGCGCAGGAAGACGATTGGCGTCGCCCGCGCGCCGAGAGCGCCGTCCTCGATCGCGCCCCGATCCGGGTAGGGTTCATACCCGGCCGCCGTCCGGCGTGCCGCCTGCAGGCCGGCGAGTCCCGGCCACGCCTCCCCTTGCGGCACGCTCGCGAGGTCGTCCGGACGGGCAAGGAGCGGCGCCGGGAAGCTCGCGGTCTGCGTCAGCGAGCCGTCGTATTCGGGCTCGAAATAACCGGTCAGGAAGCCGCGGCCGGACGGCGGCACGACCTCGAACGGCGCGAAGAGATCCTCAAAGAAGGCCTTGGCCGAGCCGGCGGCGGACGGATCTGGCGCCGCGGCGCAGGCCCGCTTCAGGCCGTCGTCCGCCGGCAGCGCGGTGCGCAACGCCGGGCGCTCCTCGGCGATCGCCCGGCAGGTCCGGCGGAAGGTCGCGAGAGCGGCGCCGTGATCGTCGGCGTCCCAGCCGGCCAGATCCGTGAAGGCGAGCGCCTCGAGCCGGGCGTTGCCGACGGCCGGCGGGTCGGCGGCGGCGCGCCCGCCGGGGAGGGCAAGAAAGCCCAGGAGGAGAAAGGATAGGAGAGCGGGTCTCGCCCCGTTCACTGCGCGGCTTCGGTCGCGACGAGCTGCCAGTTCGGGTCGCGGGTGCCGAGCGTGCGCGCGAACGTCCACACGTCGGTCACGTCGACGACCGCTTCCGGGCTGCCGTCGACGACGTTCCCCTGCGCGTCGCGGGTCACCGTGATGAGCTTGGAGAGGAAACGGATCGTCACCTGCGCGACGCGGTTCCTGACCTCGACCCCGACGAGGTCGGCCCTGTCGATCGAGACGAAGGTGGTCTCGGCCTTCTCGCCGCGCTTGTCGCGGTCGACGATCGCGCGCTCGAAACCCTCGAAGACATCCCGCGACAGGAGGTTCTTCAGGCTCTTGCGGTCGCCCTGGGCAAAGGCGGTGACGATCATCTCGTAGGCGGTCTTGGCGCCCTCGACGAAGCCGCGGGCATCGAAGCCCGGCTCGATCTTGGCGATCTCGTCGAGCCCGGCCGCGACCGGCGAGCCGGGCTCGGCGACGCCGCTCCAGCGGTCCGGCGCGAGCTCGACCGTCGCGGCGGCCGGCCCGTTCACGGCTCCGGGCAACCGGACGACGTTGTCGCCGCCCGCGGTCCGCGGCGCCGGACCGAGCGGCGGCGGCGCCTCGCGGCGGGAGAACGGGTCCAGAGGCGGCTTCTCCTGCCCGGTCTTCTGGCCGAGCACAGAGCGCAGCCGCCAGATCACGAAGACCGCAAGCGCGAGAAAGATGATCGTCGTGACGTCAAGCGAGTCTTGCATCGTCGATCCGGTCTGCCCCCGTCCGCCGTTTCGCATCCGGCCCGGGTGAAAGCAAGCCGAATGCCCGGTCCCAAAGCGCCGGCGCCCGGCCCCATATGGGGTCGCCGGGACGCGACATCCAGGCGAGCGCCCGGGCGCTCCAACCTTGTCGCACCGGGCGAGCCGTGATAGCGGGCGCGCTGAAAACGAGCCGCCTCGGAGGCCGATGCCGCCGCCCGGGTGTTCGTAGCAATCCTTTTGAGCTTCAGGAGCTTTCCATGGCCGACACCCCGGTGCCGAACGGCGGCGCGCAGGCCCAGCCCTCGCCCGACCAGATGCCCTCCCTCAACGCGCTTGCGCAATATGCGAAGGATTTCTCGTTCGAGAACCCGAACGCGCCGCGCTCGCTCGCCCCCCAGCAGCAGGGACCGACCATCAACATCCAGGTCAACGTCAACGCGAAGCAGCTTGCCGAGACCGACTTCGAGGTCGACCTCAAGCTCGAGGGCGACGGCAAGCTCGGCACCGAGGTGCTGTTCAAGTTCGAGCTCACCTATGCGGGCGTGTTCCGGGCCCGCAACGTGCCGGCCGATCAGCTCCACCCGCTGATCATGATCGAGTGCCCGCGGCTGCTGTTCCCGTTCGCCCGGCAGATGGTGGCGGACGCGGTGCGCAACGGCGGCTTCCCGCCGCTCTACATCGATCCGATCGATTTCGTGACGCTGTACCGCCAGAAGGCCGCCGAGCAGGGCCAGGCGGCGCCCGGACAGCCGGGGCCGGCGGCCGCTGGCGGAACCCCGGCGGCGTAGCATCTGCCTTTCCGGGGCGCGCCGCTGCGCTTAAGGCCCGGAATGACGGCTATTCTCCGATGACCACGTAGTCGCGCCAGATCGCCGCGACGCCGAGGCTCGCGATGAAGGAGAGGTGAGCGTCGCGCTCGGCGTCGGTGAGGCGCGAGACCGCGACGCGGCTACGCGCCGCGACGACGATGCTCGACTGGGCGGCGACGGCCGGGCGCAGCGACAGGTTGAGATCGGCCTGCTTGCCGCCGATGAGCTCGATGTAGACCTCGGACAGGAGCTCGGCGTCGAGGAGCGCGCCGTGCTTGGTGCGGCGCGAATTGTCGATCCCGTAGCGGGCGCAGAGCGCGTCGAGGTTGTTCGGCGCGCCCGGATGCTTGCGGCGCGCCAGCGACAGCGTGTCGACGACCCGCATCATGTCGAGCGCCGGGTGCCCGGTGCGGGCGAACTCGGCGTTCAGGAAGGCGATGTCGAAGCCGGCGTTGTGGATGACGAGCCGGCCGTCGCCGACAAACTCCAGGAGCGGCTCCGCGACGGCGGCGAAGACCGGCTTGTCGGCGAGGAAGGCCTCGGAAAGGCCGTGGACGTTGAACGCTCCCTGCGACACCGAGCGCTGCGGGTTGACGTAGGCGTGGAAGGTGCGCCCGGTCGGGAACTGGTTGACGAGCTCGACGCAGCCGATCTCGATCACGCGGTCGCCGGCGGCCGGATCGGTTCCCGTCGTCTCGGTGTCGAGAATGATCTCGCGCATGATCCGCTTCAGGTCCCGGCCGTCCGGGCGAGCACGCCGCCCGGCCGTCCGGCAAGGGCACGCAGGATATCGCCGACTTGGCGCTCGGCGGCAGCAAAGCCGCGGCCGGTGTCCACAAGGAAATGCGCCTTTTCCCGTTTTTCCTCGTCCGGCATCTGCTTTGCGGCGATCGCTGCGAACTTCTCCGCCGTCATCCCGGCGCGGGCGAGGACGCGCGCGCGCTGCACCTCCCGACTCGCGGTGACGACGAGGACCGCGTCGCAGTCGCGCTCGCCGCCGGTCTCGAACAGGAGCGGGATGTCGATCACCGCGACCGGCGCGCGCGCCGCGACCGCGGCGGTAAGGAACCCATGGCGCTCGGCGCGGACGAGCGGATGCACGATCGCCTCGAGTTCCTTCAAGCGCTCCGGCTGACCGAGCACCTCCTTGCCGAGCGCCGAACGATCGACGACCCCGTCCGCGACGGTGCCCGGAAATGCCTTCGCGATGAGCGGGGCGGCGGCGCCGCGATAGAGCGCGTGCACGACCGCATCGGCGTCGTGGACCGGAACGCCGAGCGCCCTGAACATCGCCGCGGTTGCCGACTTCCCCATGCCGATCGAGCCGGTGAGGCCGAGGACGAAGGTCATCGCCTGCCCTCGATATCGGCCGCGATCAGGGCGCGTAGCGCGGGCGTGACCGTCGGCGTCACGCCGAACCAGCGCGCAAAGCCCGGCACCGCCTGGTGCAGCAGCATGCCGAGGCCGTCGACGGCGCGATGCCCTCGGGCGCGCGCCTGCCTCAGGAGCGGCGTCTCGAGCGGCACGTAGACGATGTCGGCGACGATCGCGTCGCGCGAAAGTCCGGCGAGATCGACGTCGAGCGCCGGCGCGCCGGCCATGCCGAGCGAGGTCGTGTTGACGAGGAGGTCGGCTTGCGGGAGCAGTGCCGGGATATCGTGCCACGCCGCCGGCGCGATCCGGCCCGGCGCGAACGCCGCGAGCTCCTGCGCCTTGCCGTCGGTGCGGTTCGCGACGACGATCTTCTCGACGCCGCGCTCGAGCAGTCCCGCGACGACGCCTCGCGCCGCGCCGCCGGCGCCGAGCACGAGCGCGACGTCGGCGCGCCATGCGCCAAGCGCGTCCTCCAGGTTGCCGAGGAAGCCGGTGACGTCGGTGTTGTCGCCGTGCACGCGGCCGTCCTCGATCCACAGCGTGTTCACGGCCGCAAGCCGCCGCGCCCGCTCGGTCGTCTGGTCGGCGAGGCGAAAGGCGGCCTCCTTGTGCGGGATGGTGACGTTGCCGCCGCGAAAGCCGTTCTCGGCAAAGCCGCGGAAGAACGCGTCGAAATTCTGCGGCTCGACGTCGATGCGCTCATACGAGCCCGCAAGCCCATGCTGCTCCAGCCAATGGCCGTGGATCAGCGGCGAGCGCGAATGCGCGATCGGATGCCCGGCGACGAAGGCCTTCGGGATGCTCATGACTTCACATGACCAAGAGGCCGAGAGACCGCAAGGCTGCGAGCAGCCGCAGGAGCGGCAATCCGAGGATGGTCGTGTGGTCGCCCTCGATCCGCTCGAAGAGGTGGACGCCGACGCTCTCGAGGCGATAGCCGCCGACGCTTCGCGACACGTCCTCGCCGGCGAGATCGAGGTAACGGCCGATCGCGGCATCATCGAGCGCCCGCATCGTGAGCCGCGCCGTATCGAAACCGTCCCGGAGGATCGCGCCGTCCTGGGCGATGGCAAAAGCGCTGTGGAGATGGTGCGTGCGCCCGGAGAGACGCGCGAGCTGCCGCCGCGCGGCCGCACCGTCCTCGGGCTTGTGCATGATCGCGCCGTCGAGCGCGAGCACCTGGTCGGCGCCGACCACGATCCGGGCAGGCCGGCGGCAGGAGACCGCGAGCGCCTTCTTGGCCGCAAGCAGGCTGGTGAGATCCTGTGGCGAGCCCTGGATCGCGGCCTCGATCAGGCGCTCGTCGACGCCCGGCGCTTCGACGGCGATCGGCAATCCGGCGGATTCGAGCAGTATCCGCCGGGTCGCGCTGGTAGAGGCGAGAAGAAGAGGCTCCTTGCCGAGCCAGAGGGAGCTCATCAGCTTACCATCCCTCCGAGGTCGTCCCGGACGGCCGAAGACCGAGCCGGGACCCATAACTCCGGTGCGGGACCGTGGGTCCCGGCTCTCCGCTGCGCTCCGGCCGGGACGACCTCCCCACGAGGGAAGGCCGCCGTCAAACCGCGATGAACTTCATGCGGTGATCGCGGTAGAGGTCGAGGATCGCCGCGGCGGTCTCCTCGATCGAGCGCCGGGTGACGTCGATGATCGGCCAGTTGTGGCGCGCGCAGAGACGGCGCGAGAACGCGACCTCCTCGGCAACCCGGTCGCGATCGACATAGTCCGTGTCGTTGTCGGCCTTGAGCGACAGGAGGCGGTTCTGCCGGATCTGGACGATGCGCTCCGGCGTCGCGACGAGGCCGACGACGAGCGGCTTGCGCACCGTCTCGAGCGCCTGCGGCACCGGCACGTTCGGGACGAGTGGGATGTTCGCCGTCTTGACGCCGCGGTTCGCGAGATAGATCGCGGTCGGGGTCTTGGAGGTGCGGCTGATCCCGATCAGGACCACGTCGGCGTCGTTGAGGTCGGCCGGCAACTGCCCGTCGTCGTGCATGAGCGTGAAGTTCATCGCGTCGATGCGCTTGAAATAGTCGGCGTTGAGCATGTGCTGGGCGCCCGGCCGCGCCGTCTGATGCGCGCCGAGATAGCTCTGGATCAGCGTGTGCACCGGCGCGAGCACGGAGAGATGCGGCGAGCCGGTGGCGCGGCAGGCCTCCTCGAGACGGCCGGACAGGTCGGCCTCGACAAGGGTGTAGAGCACGATGCCCGGCGCCTGCTCGATCTCCGAGATGACGCGCTCGAGCTGCGCCGGGGAGCGCACCAGCGGATAGACGTGCTCGATCGCCGACACGCCCTCGTACTGGGCAGCGACCGCGCGTGCGACCATGATCAGCGTCTCGCCGGTCGAGTCGGAGACGAGGTGGAGATGGTAGTAGCTGCGCCCCAATTTTGAACCGATCCGGCTGCCGGCCATGTATGAGCGATCGAGCGCTGTGGATAGTTCGGCCTGTCAAGACAGTCCAGCCGAAGCCGCTGTGGGCAGAAGCCGATTTCCATCAACAGGACGGCCCGGCGGGATGCCGCCGCGGCCGGGAAGCGGGAGAACTGGGCCCAGGGCGGTCTTGGCCGCAACGCGATGTCGTTCCGGAATGGCGCGTTAAGGATTTGTCAGGATTTACGAATCGTGAAGGCCCGGCCCGCGGGTTCCGTCCCCGATCCGGAGCGCGCCGCCCGGGCGGCGGCGCTGTGCGCGGGCTGTGGACGGGCTTGCGGCTCTGCGATTCAGCCTCCAAGAGAAACAACAAAAGAGAAGATTGAATCTTCGATTCTTTTTAGGGGAGCTCGATCGGTGAGCGCGGTGCCGTCGACGAAGCCGATTCTCCGCGTGCTCTCGGGCGAGCCGGTCTGGCCGCTGCCGATCTGGCTCATGCGCCAGGCCGGCCGCTATCTGCCGGAGTACCGCGAGCTTCGCGCCGAGGCCGGCTCTTTCCTCGCCCTCTGCTACGATCCGCGCCGCGCCGCCGAGGTGACGCTGCAGCCGATCCGGCGCTTCGGATTTGACGCCGCGATCCTGTTTTCGGATATCCTCGTCGTGCCGCACGCGCTCGGGCAGGACGTGCGCTTCCTCGAGGGCGAAGGGCCGCGGCTCGATCCGGTGACCTCGCTCGCCGGTCTTGCGCGGCTCGCCGAGACGCTGCCGCTCGAGCGCTTGGCGCCGGTGTTCGAGACGCTCGACCGCGTCAAGGGCGCGCTGGCCGCCGGGACGACGCTTCTCGGGTTCTGCGGCGCCCCGTGGACCGTCGCGAGCTACATGATCGCCGGCAAGGGCACGCCGGACCAGGCGCCGGCGCGGCTTCTCGCCTATCGCGACCCGGGCTTCATGCTGAGCCTCGTCGACCGGCTCGCCGCGGCCTCGGTCGCCTATCTGACGGCGCAGATCGACGCCGGCGCGGAGGCGGTGCAGATATTCGAGAGCTTCGGGGCGGCGCTGCCGCCGGCGCTGTTCGGGCCGCTCTCGCTCGATCCGATCCGGCAGATCGTGCAAGGGCTGAAGAGCGCACGGCCGCACGCCAGGGTGATCGTGTTCGTCCGTGGCGGCGGCGCCAACCTTGCTCGCGTGGTCGAGGCCGGCTTTGCCGACGCGATCGCGCTGGACTGGACGTTCGAGCCGGACCTGCTCCTGCCGGAGCTTCCGGAGGGGCTCGCGACGCAGGGCAACCTCGATCCGCTGGCGCTCGTCGCCGGCGGCGATCCGCTCCGGCACGGCGTCGACGCGATCCTGCGCGCCGCCCGCGGCCGCCTGCACATCTTCAACCTCGGCCACGGCATCGTGCCGGAGACGCCGATCGATCATGTCGAGGCGATGATCGCGCAGGTGCGGGGCGCGGAGTAGGTTTCGCCCTTGTCATGGCCGGCCTTGAGCCTGCCATCCCGACTCGCCATCGGCCCGAACCGATCGGGATCGCCGGGTCAAGCCCGGCGATGACAAGCGGGGCGCGTGCGGGCGTAGCGGGGACAAGCACCAAGCCGCACTTGCCGGTGGCACTCCCCCCTGCCATGACGGCGCGCCCGCAAGGACCCGCCCGTGCTCTACCTCTGGCTCAAGGCCCTCCACGTC
>JAJKJG010000365.1 GCA_021154065.1 Methylobacterium sp. | reverse complement strand
GCGCTCCCTGGACGAAGCCGGTCTGCGGAACCCAAGCGACAACGGTCTCCTGACCGGAAGCCCTCGATGCGGACGTGGATGCGGCTTGCGCCTCCGGCGACGCCGCCGAAATCGCTTGGGAGCGGCTTCGAGCCGCGCCTGTCGTATCCGCGCATCCAGCCGCCAGGAGCGCGGCCGCCCCCGTCATAACAATTCGCCTCATCGCCCCGCCCACCCAAAGCTTGACCATAAGATAATGCAGATGAGCGGGATTTGTTTCGTCATCCGAAACCACGGTTAACGCAGGCTCCGCAGGCGAGGTCGGACGAAGCAAACGCCTTTCGTGTCCAGCGCCGACCAGGCATGCTAAGCCGATGACCGTGATCGCGCCGCCCGCAGCCGAACCGTTGGACGACGAATACGACGCCCTTCTGGGGCGCCTTGCGCACGAGCCGCTCGGGGATTCGGCGTCGCTGCGCGCCCGTCTCGTGCCGGAGTTGCGGGCCCTCCTCGACCGCGGCCGCGCGGAGGCGCAGGCGCGCCTGATCGCGGACGGCGACGGGCTCGCCTGCGCGCGCAGGCTCTCGAACGTGATGGATGGCGCCGTGCGCCTCGTCCACGATGCCGTCGTGCGGCATCTCTACCCCGCCGACAACCCGTCCGCGGGCGAGAAGCTCGCCGTGGTGGCGACGGGCGGCTACGGGCGCGGCACGCTGGCGCCAGGCTCAGACGTCGATCTCCTGTTCTTGCTGCCCTACAAGCAGACCGCCTGGAGCGAGAGCGTGGTCGAGGCCATTCTCTACGTTTTGTGGGATCTGAAGCTGAAGGTGGGGCACGCGACGCGCTCGGTCGATGAGTGCATCCGCGAGGCCAAGGCGGACATGACGATCCGCACCGCGCTCTTGGAGGCGCGGTTCCTGTTCGGCGATCGGGCGCTCTCCGACGAACTCCTCGCCCGCTACGATCGCCAGATCGTCAAGGGCACGGCCGCCGAGTTCGTCGACGCCAAGCTGCGCGAGCGCGACGGGCGCGTCGCGAAGGCCGGCGCGTCGCGCTACCTCGTCGAGCCCAACGTCAAGGACGGCAAAGGCGGGCTTCGCGACCTCAACACGCTGTTCTGGATCGCCAAGTACGTCTATCGCGTCCGCGAGGTCGGGGACCTCGTCAAGGCCGGCCTGTTCAACGAGGAGGAGGCGCAGCTTTTCCGGCGCTGCGAGGAGTTTTTGTGGCGCGTGCGCTGCCACATGCACTTCGCGACCGGCCGCGCGGAGGAGCGCCTCGGCTTCGACCTGCAGCGCCAGATCGCCGGACGCATCGGCATGGCGGGGCGCCAGGGCCTCTCGGCCGTCGAGCGCTTCATGAAGTCCTATTTTCTGGTCGCCAAGGATGTCGGCGACCTCACCGCCATCGTCTGCGCGGAGCTTGAAGCGCGCCAGACCAAGCGCCGCCCCATGCTCGACCGCATGTTCGGCCGCTTCCGCCGCCGGCGCGGCGATCTCGAGGCGGAGGGCTTTTTCATCGACAACGACCGCATCAACGTGCGGGACGAGGGCGCCTTCGCGCGCGATCCCGTCAACCTGATCCGCCTGTTCTGGCTGGCCGACCGCCACAACCTGCCGACCCATCCCGACGCGACGCGGCTGGCGGCCCGGTCGCTGCGGCTGATCGGCCCCGCGCTCCGGTCCGACCCGGAGGCGAACCGCCTGTTTCTCGACATCCTGACCTCGCGCAACGCGCCCGAGGTGGTCCTGCGGCGCATGAACGAAACCGGCGTGCTCGGCCGCTTCATCCCCGATTTCGGGCGGATCGTGGCGATGATGCAGTTCAACATGTACCACCACTACACGGTGGACGAGCATCTGGTCCGCTCGATCGGCGTGCTCGCCGAAATCGACGCCGGCCGCGCCGGCGACGAGCATCCGCTCGCGAACCGGGTCTTCAGCTCCATCCAGAACCGGCGCGCGCTCTACGTGGCGCTGTTCCTCCACGACATCGCCAAGGGCCGGCCCGAGGACCATTCGCTCCTCGGCGCCGCCATCGCCCGCAAGCTCGGCCCGCGCTTCGGGCTGGACGCGGCCGAGACCGATACGGCCGCCTGGCTCGTGGAGCATCATCTTCTGATGTCGATCACGGCGCAAAGCCGCGATCTTTCCGACCCCAGTACCATCGAGGGCTTCGCGCGCGTCGTGCAGACCGTCGAGCGGCTGAAGCTGCTGCTCGTGCTCACCATCGCCGACATCAAGGCGGTCGGCCCCGGCGTCTGGACCGGCTGGAAAGGCCAGCTTCTGCGCACGCTCTACTACGAGACGGAGGTGGTGCTCAGCGGCGGTCATTCCGAACTGGCGCGCATGGACCGCGTCAGGCTCGCGCAGACCCGCCTGCGCGAGGCGCTGCCCGATTGGACGGACCCCGCCTTCGAGGTCTACGCCGCCCGCCATAACCCGGCGTACTGGCTCAAGGTGGACACCCCCCGGCAATCGAAGCACGCCCGGCTTGTCCGCGAGACCGAGGATGCCGGGCGGACGGTGGCGACGTCCTTCGAAACCGACGCTTTTCGCGGCGTCACCGAACTCACCGTGCTCGCGCCCGATCATCCCCGGCTGCTTGCCATCGTCACCGGCGCTTGCGCCGCGTCGGGCGGCAACATCGTCGACGCCCAGATCTTCACGACGGTCGACGGCACCGCGCTCGACACGATCTTCCTCTCGCGCGCCTTCGACCGCGACGAAGACGAGCTGCGGCGCGCCGAGCGGGTGGCCCGCTCGATCGAAAGCGCGCTCAAGGGCGAGGTCCGGATCGCGGACCTCGTGGACGGCAAACGGCCCCCCAAGGAGCGTCCGAAACCCTTCCAGGTCGCGCCCGAGGTCGTCATCGACAACGCGCTCTCGACGCGCCACACGGTGCTTGAGGTGACGGGGCTCGACCGGCCGGGCCTGCTCTACGATCTCACGACGGCGCTGGGCAAACTCAACCTCAACATCGCATCGGCCCACATCGCGACGTTCGGCGAAAAGGCGGTCGACGTGTTCTACGTGACCGACCTCACGGGCACGAAGGTCACGCACCCTGGCCGCCAAGGCGCCATCCGCCGCGCCCTTCTGGAAATTTTCGAGGGCGAGAGTGCGGCTGAGTCGCCGCTGCGCGCGGCCGGCCGAGGCGCTTGAGCCGCTTATGCGTGGCGCTTGAGCGCCTGCGCCGCCGCGGCGTAGCCGCCCATGGCGCCGTCGATGAAATGAATGTGGTCGCCCTGGACCGGCGACGGGACGAAACAGGTCATCAGCGCCGACGTCTGCCGATGCGCGCCGGCGCAGGCGACGCCCTTCGCCTCGGCGGCGTCAAGCAGCGCCTCGATCCGGTCCGCCAGCGCCGGCGTGCAGTCGAGCGTCATGCGCAAGCCGTCGTCGAACTTGCGGAAGTCCGTGTTCTCCACGAGTTGGCGGCGGTAGCGGGCCGGGTCGAACCGGCCGACGCGCCAGCCCGTCTTGAAAATCAGAAAGGACGCGAGCGCCCGCAGGACGACGCGTGTCCGCGCGGCGGCGAGCGAACCCGTTCCCGTCCGCGCAGCGCGCGCCTCCAATTCAAGGCCCGCGGACGGCCAGACCGGTTCGGGCCCTTCCTCCGGAATGGGGCGGCCCGCCTCGCTGCTTTCGGCCAGTTTCAGCAACGCTTGCGACAGGGCCGCAAAGGCCGAAGCGGAGCCGGATGGACCTGGCACGGCGATCACGGAGAGAATGACGCCGCGGGCCGCTCGGATCTCGGCGAAGCGGCATGACAGGCCCGTCAGGTCCGGGCGGGCGCCCGGCGGCCCCGGCGCGACCGCGTAAGCGCCGCGCTTCATCTCGGCCTCCGCGAAGCGAAGCCCGCCGCCCGTGAACATGGCGTAGGACACGTGCGACGACGGCGCGTAGCGGGCCACGCGCACGTCGTGGCCGGCGGCGCGCACGGCGGCGACCGGGACGAGGGCGACGCGCATGGCTAAATCGAGATCATCCAGAATCCAGGCCGCCACGCTCGCGAGCGCGTGCCGCGCGAGCCCCTCGTGCTCGCCGGGCAGCGCAAAGCCGGCGCCGTCGCCGCCGAACACGAACGGAAATTGCTGGGTCCCGAGCCGGTTCGCCACGGCGGCGATGACGGCTGCGCCCGCCGTGTTCACCGCCTTGTAGCGGCCCTGCGCAATAGCCTCCGTCGACTGCACGATGTCCGCCAGCCCAAGCACCCAGTCGTCGGGCAGCGCCGCGTAGAGCGCCGCATCGGTCAGGCGCGCGAAGCTGTCGACGGCCGGGAGCGCGGCATAGGCGTCGAGGCGGCGCAATTCGCTGGTCGCAGTCGGTTCGGCGCTGGTCATGAAGCAGGCCCTGGTCATGAAGCATATGTCGAAATCCGACTGGACCGGCGCAACCGCCGCGACGGCGACAACGGGCGGCCCGCACGGCTCCGCCGCCTTCGTCAGCCTCCAAAACTTGATTTTGCAAGCCTTGGGGCTGATATCTGGCCCAACTCCTCCAGATGGTTCTTTCCCCATGACGACGAAGCCGAACACGCCGGAACCCGGCGCGACCGATGAGACATTCAATCCGACGGCGGCGAACGACGCCGGTTCCGCTCCGCCCGAGAACCAGGTGCCCGACGCCGGACTGGAGCCCGACCGCGTCGCTCAGCTCGAAGCCGAGAGAGCGGACTTCAAGGAGAAGCTCCTGCGCACGCTCGCCGACATGGAGAACCTGCGCCGCCGCACGGAGCGGGAGATCGCCGACGCGCGCACCTATGCGGTGTCGAACTTCGCGCGCGACATGCTGACCGTCGCGGACAATTTCCAGCGCGCGATCGACAGCGTGCCGGCGGAGGCGCGGGCGGCGGGCGAGCCCGCGCTCAAGGCGCTGATCGAGGGCGTCGAGTTGACCGAGCGCGACATGCTCAAGACGCTTGAGCGTTACGGCGTGAAGCGCATCGACCCGGAAGGCCAGAAGTTCGACCCCAATTTGCACCAGGCGATGTTCGAGGTCCCGAACCCGAACGTTCCGAACGGAACCGTGATCCAGGTGGTGCAGACCGGCTACGTGATCGGCGACCGCGTGCTGCGCCCGGCCCTCGTCGGCGTGGCCAAGGGTGGGCCGAAGGCGTCAACCCAGGATCAGGCCTCCGATGAAACGACGGGCGGAACGGGCGAGCCGGCAGCGGCCGGAAACGGCCAGGGCTGATGCGCGCTTGAAGCCTGATCGTTATTATTGGCTCTGCGCGAGGGGGCGGCGGATCGAGT
>JAJKJG010000364.1 GCA_021154065.1 Methylobacterium sp. | reverse complement strand
CGGCGCCGATCCCTTTGCTGGCTCCGATGACGACGATCCGCATGATCCTCTCCGACGGCCGCCTTACACGGCGACCGGGGCCTTGATGGCCGGGGCCGGATCATAGCCCTCGATCGCGACGTCGTCGTAGGTGAAATCGAACAAGGAGCGCACGGCGGGATTCAGGCCCAGCCGCGGCAGCGGACGCGGCGTGCGGGTCAGTTGCAGGCGGGCCTGCTCCAGGTGGTTGGCGTAGAGGTGCGCGTCGCCGAGCGTGTGGACGAAGTCGCCGGGCCGCAAGCCCGTCGCCTGCGCCATCATGTGGGTGAGGAGCGCATAAGACGCGATGTTGAAGGGCACGCCCAAAAACACGTCGGCCGAGCGCTGATAGAGCTGGCACGAGAGCCGCCCCTCGGCCACGTAGAACTGGAACAGGCAGTGGCACGGCGCCAGCGCCATGCGGTCGAGGTCGGCGGGATTCCAGGCGCTCACGACGAGGCGGCGCGAATCCGGGTTGCGGCGGATTTCGTCCAGCACCCAGGCGATCTGATCGACCGCGCCGCCGTCCGGCTTTTTCCACGAGCGCCATTGTTCTCCGTAAACGGGGCCGAGGTCGCCGTTCTCGTCCGCCCATTCGTCCCAGATCGTCACGCCGTTCTCGCGCAGATAGCCGACGTTGGTGTCGCCCTTCAAAAACCACAGCAGCTCGTGGACGATCGACTTGAGGTGCAGCCGCTTCGTCGTGACGAGCGGAAAGCCTTGCGACAGCTCGAAGCGCATCTGATGGCCGAACACCGAGAGGGTGCCGGTGCCGGTGCGGTCGTCTTTGCGCACGCCCTCGTCGAGGATGCGGCGGAGCAGGTCGTGGTACTGATGCATAAACGGGTCCTCGGGCGGCGCAACATAGCGCAAGCCGGCCGCCGAGGCAGGCGCGCGGCTCGCGCCGGCCCACAGATTTTCAGCGCGCCAGCGCGAGAAGCAGGACCAGGCAGCCGTTGTTCACGGCGTGCAAGGCCATGCCCGGAACCAGGCTGCCCGAGACGCGCCGCAGATATCCCGCCAGCACGCCGAGCATGAACACGATGGCCGGTTGCGCAAAATTTCCACCGAAGTGGGCGAGCGCGAAGAGAACCGCCGGCAGCGCGATGCTCGCGGCCGGCGGGAGGAACGCTTGCGCGCGCGCCTGCACGTAGCCGCGGAAGAACGCCTCTTCGCACAAGGGCGCGAGGACGACCGCGGTGAACGCGAACGCCGCCAGCGCCGCCGTGCTTTTCGGGACGATGTCCGGGAGCCCGCGCAGGCTCCCGCCGAGGCCGGCCACGACGACGACCAGCCCGGCCCAGGTCCAATAAAGCGCCATGGCCAGCGCGATCCGGCCCAGGAGGCGGCGGTCGAGCGCGACCGCCCGCAGCCCGATCGCGGCGCGCCAGCCGGGGCCGAAGCGTTTTTGCGAGCGCCACAGCGCGAGCGCTCCGAGCAGTAGTTGCGCGACGGCGATCGCCGTCCAGGTTCGGACCTCGAATCGGAGCCCCGCCGCGCGGCCGACGAGCATCGCCGCGAGGAGGCCCACGATCGCGGACGAGACCGCCATCGCGGCCGAGGCGGCCACGAGCGTCAGGAGGGGCGGCAGCGTCGTCCGGCTCGCGTCCCGTGCGCGGGCGTCGTCCATGCGCATAATCACCTTCAAAATCGGGCGCGGAGCGTCTATATTGGGTCTGCCGGTCGAAAGACCGGCTATGGCGATAAACGGCCGTCGGAATAAACCCATCGGACCCGGGGGCGGTACCCGGCGCCTCCACCCAAGCCCGAGCCGTGCGGGCTTCGGCGGGGGCGAAATAGGATCGACGAGGGCGTAAAGGACGGACTTTTGCTCGGCATGGTTCCGCCGTCATCGGGCCAATGCAATAGTTGCCAACGACAACTGTGCTCCGGTTGCGGTGGCCGCGTAAGCGGTCCCCAAGACCACGCTAAAGTCCTGACGGTCTAGCAGCCGTTAGGCGGGGTTCGGAGGCACCTGGCAACAGAAGCCTCCACTTTCGTTTCTGCGCTGCACTGGGAGCTTCGGTTCCGTTCCGGCGACAGAAGCCTCCCTTTCATCCCGCCAAGGCACGCCGATGGCCAAGGACCTCCTCCGCTACGATCTCATGGTGCAGGACGCGCTCAAGGGAGTCGTGCGCAAGCTCCTGACCGAGGCCGCCAAGAACGGACTTCCAGGCGACCATCACTTCTATGTTTCGTTCTCGACCGAGCATCCCGGCGTGCGCCTGTCCCAACGCCTGCGCGACAAGTACCCGCAGGAAATGACGGTCGTGCTCCAGCACCAGTTCTGGGATCTCGGCGTCACCGAGCATGCCTTCGAGGTCGGCTTGTCGTTTTCGGGCGTCCCGGAGCGCCTGCTCGTCCCGTTCGACGCCATCACCGGGTTTTTCGATCCCTCCGTCCAGTTCGGCCTGAAGTTCGAGATCCGCAGTGAAGTTCCCGAGGGGAGCGAGGCGGCCCCGGCCGCCAAATCCGGCCAGCCGGCGCGCGGCGCCGGGTCGGAGCCCGCCGAGTTGCAGCCGAAACCGGCCGCGGTCCCGGCGCGTAAGAGCCCTGTGCCCAAACTCGCGGCGAAGCGGAAGCCCGCGGATGGCCAAGACGGCAAGGCGACGCCAGCTTTGGCTGCGGAAAAATCCGAGAAACCGGACGACGCCGGGGCGCCCGCCGCCGAGGTCGTCAGCCTCGACGCCTTTCGTAAAAAGAGTTGAGCGGCGCCGGCGCGCTCCCTCCCGCTGAGCGGGTGGCCCCGAAGGTCGGGTGAGGGCGAGCCTTCGCCGGAGACGGCCCCCACTCGGTCGCCGCTTCGGGCGGCGCGCTTACAGCAACCCCAACTCGGCCAGCGCGCGCCGCATGTCTTCCGGCATGGCGGCGAGGTCGCCCGCGGCGCGGCCGAGGTCGCGCGGCGCGTCGCGCGGCTCCAGATAGCGCCACCCCTGGAACGGGCGGCACGGGCGCGGCTCGACCGGCGCGACAGTCGGCTCCAGCACGAGATGGCAGCGCCCGTTGCCCTGCCCGTCCGTGAACGGACGGATGGCGACGAGCCGCTGGCGGCAGGCGATCTGGCCGCGGATCACCCAATAGAGCGAGCCGCCCTCGACCAGTGCGCCCATCCGCTTCGGGACCATGCGGGTGGTGTGCGTCTGCTCGTAGTCGCGCCCGAGCCGGCGGTGGTGCGCCCGGTTCTCCTCGATCCAGTCTTCGAGATCGCGGATCGAATCGCAGCCGACGCAGAGTTTCAGCAGGTGAAGGGCCATGCGGCCGTCTTATATCCGCGTCCGGCCGCCGCAACCGCCCTCAGAGTCGCGGCACGAGGCAGGCGTTGGTGAACCAGCGCCCGTCCGCCCGTTTGGTCGCCGCAAGGGTCCGGACCTCGCCGACCCGAAAATCCACGCCGCAGCGATCCTCCCGAGCCGTCACCCCCGTCATCTCGACCACGCGCGGCACGTCGCCCTTGATGACATCGTCCACCGCGGTGCGGGTTACGGTCGGCCCTTTGGGGTCCGGCGAGATGACGGACACGACGCGCCCGGAAAACACGGCGACCTCCGGGCCGCTCTCGATCAGGTCGTCCAGGGTCGGATGCGGGTCGGGGCACGAGCACGCCTGGACCGCGAGGGTCTGGGCCGCCAGGACCGCGGCCATGGCGGCCGCACGGCCAGCCCAGCGGAGGGCGAGACGGAGGGCATGCAAGGTCACGACAAGGACGGATTCACGCCGACGAAAAGCGTGTGGCCGGGAACAAGCCTTGAGGCCTCCCCGTGGAAGATGCGGTGCAGGTGGCGCGTCGCCAAGCGGGCGTGCTCGCGCATCAGCGATTCGGCCCGCGTGCCGTCCCGCTCTTCGATGGCGTCGACGATGCAGTGGTGCTGGTCCTGGGCGATCACCAGGATGACCGGCAGATCGACGACCTCCGATTGCGCCAGGATCAGGCTGCTGGGCGAAGCGAACGGAAGGGCAGAGGCCCGGTCGAGCTGGCGCGCCAGGTTCGGGCTGCGGGCGAGTTTGCCCACAAGCTGATGAAAGCGGTCGTTGCTCGCCGTGTAGGCGGCGAGGTCGGACGGAGAGATCGTCCTCCGCCGCAAGACGGCATCCATCTCGGCCGCGCAGGCGCGCAACTCCTCCAACTCGCCGGCGGTGGGCGCGCGCTCCGCCGCAAAGCGCGCCGCGAGACTTTCGAGCGTGCCGCGGATCTCGAGCGCGGCCAAAACCTCGTCCTCCGTATACCCCCGGACGCAGAACCCGCCCGAGGACGGGATTTCCTCCAGCAGACCTTCCTCCTGGAGGCGGATCATCGCCATCCGGGCCGGCGTCCGCGAGACGCCGAGCCGCTCGACCATGTCGGCCTCCGACAGACGCTCGCCAGGCGCCAGATCACCGCTCAGGATCAAGCCGCGCAAGGTTTGCGTCGCCTTGGCGGTCTGCGTCCTGACCCGCTCGACGGGGGCTTGGGCGTGGTTCACGGTCTTGTCCCGCTCAGGGCCGCGCGCCAACCGCGCGAGGCGATCGTGCCGGCGACGCATGATGCGCCGCCGCACGATCCGGAGACAACGCGTCCGCCTGTCGTCCAGCGATGTCAGGCGGGTGCGTGAGGGCGGGATTGCGCATGCCTTGCTCCCGTTTCTTCGGCAAGCCATCCGATGACAACGTCCGCGATCATCCTCTTGTGCCGGTCGCGCACGGCCGGGGAGGACAGGTCGCGCTGGAACACGAGGCCGAACGTATAGCGGTTCGAAACCCGAAAGAAGCAGAAGGCGCTGATCAGCATGTGAACGTCGATCGGGTCGACATCCGGCCGAAAGACGCCGTTCGCCTGGCCGCGCTGGAGAATGGAGGCCAGGATATCGATCGCCGTGACGTTCAGGCCCAGGATGGCCTCCGACTGGGCAAGATACCGGCCGTTGTTGACGTTCTCGGCGTTGACGAGGCGGACGAACTCGGGATGGGCCTCCTGGTAGTCGAACGTCAGTTCGATCAGCTTCCGCAGGGCGTCTGCGGGGGCCTCGTCCCCGACCGCCAGGTCCGTCTCGGCCGCCCGGAGCTTCCGATAAGCCTGCTCCAGAACGGCGAGGTAGAGACCCTCCTTGCCGCCGAAATAATAGTAGATCATCCGCTTGGTCGTGCGCGTCCGTTCCGCGATGGCGTCGACCCGGGCGCCGCTGAAGCCGAGAGCGGCGAACTCCTCGGTCGCGACATCGAGGATGTCCTGGCGCGTCCGCTCGGGATCGTGCGCGCGCCGAGGCGGCTGCGGTTCTCCGGGGGTTTCCCGCTCCGGCCGGCGTGAACCGGCCTCCAGGGTCTGATGCTCCGAACGTTCCATTGAGTTCGTTTAGCAGCCGGCGTCCATGCTGGCCAGTCCGCGCCGTCTCCTG
>JAJKJG010000363.1 GCA_021154065.1 Methylobacterium sp. | reverse complement strand
GACGGCTCGACCGTTGAGGTGCCCTGCGACGTGCTGCTGCCCTTCTTCGGGCTGACCATGAGGCTCGGGCCCGTCGTCGAATGGGGCCTCAACCTCAACGAGAACCTCGTTCCGGTCGACACGGAACAATTCGAGACGAGCACGCCCGGCATCTTCGCCGTCGGCGACATCAACTGGTATCCAGGCAAGCTGAAGCTGATCCTGTCCGGCTTTCACGAGGCCGCGCTCGCGGCCCAAAAGGTCCACCGCTACGTCTATCCGGACAAAAAGCTGCTGTTCCAGTACACCACTTCCTCGACAAGCCTGCAGAAGAAGCTCGGCGTGGCCGCGTAGAAGCGGCTGCGACCGGAGGCGCCGAATGGCTCTCCATCGTCAGCACCGGGCTTGGCCTACATCTGTCCGGTCGAAGGAAGGCGTGGACAGACGCGGCAAGATGGCGGAGGCCGCCTGCTCGGCGTCCCCCTCCCTCATCCCAGGATGAGACCCGCTCTTTGAGATACGCATCGGCCCTGAACCGACCTCGCCCCAGACGGACGCGGGGCGATGACGCGCGCCCCGAACGGCCACGCCGATTGGGTTCCAACCTGATCTTCGCCGAACCCGGACAGCTTTGGGACAAGCCGCGCCGGGCCGCAACCCGAGTTCGCTTTCGATTCCTGATGGTCTAGGCTCTCCGGCGGGACACGCCGGAGATCGCCATGAATCAGATCGACCTCAACGGACACGTCGCCATCGTGACAGGCGGCGCGCAAGGCATCGGGCAGGCGATCGTGGAGCGCTTCGCCGCAAGCGGGGCGACGGTCGAGATCTGGGATCTCGACAAAGACCTCGCCCAGGAGACCGCGGCGAGCGTCGGGGAGACCGTTCACGCCCGCGCCGTCGACGTCACGGACGCCGAGGCGGCCATGCAAGCCGCCAAGGCCTGCGCGGAGGCGCACGGCCCCATCGACATCCTCGTGACCAGCGCCGGCATCGCGGGACCGAACGTCAAAACCTGGGAGTACCCGCTCGACGCCTGGGCGCGGGTGATGCGCCTCAATCTCGACGGCACCCTTCACTGCTGCCGCGCCGTGATCCCGTCGATGATGGCGCAAGGTTACGGGCGCATCGTCACCATCGCCTCGATCGCCGGCAAGGAGGGCAACCCGAACGCCTCGGCCTACTCGGCCTCCAAGGCCGCCGTGATCGCGCTGACGAAATCGCTCGGCAAGGAACTCGCGGGCGTCGACATCGCGGTGAACTGCGTCACGCCGGCCGCGGCCCGCACCCGCATCTTCGAGCAGATGACGCAGGAGCACATCGACTACATGCTGTCCAAAATCCCGCGCGGGCGCTTCGTCGAAACGCGCGAGATCGCCGCCATGGTGGCCTGGCTCTGCTCGTCCGAGAACAGTTTTACCACCGGCGCGGTGTTCGACCTGTCGGGCGGACGGGCGACGTATTGAGAGCGGCGCCAAGCATCCAGCGGCGCTCCGCGTGCATCCCTCCTCCTGACCGGACGCAGTATTGACGCCCAATCACCCTCCCCACATGGAGAGAATGGCAAACGCAGCATCCACGGTCGATCTCTCCATCGAGGGCATGACCTGCGCGTCCTGCGTGACGCGGGTCGAGCGGGCCCTGACCGGGGTTCCGGGCGTCGCCCAGGCGAGCGTCAACCTCGCCAGCCATCGGGCGCATGTGGCGCTCAACGACAATGTCGATCCGCAGGCGCTCGTCGCGGCTGTCGAGGACATCGGCTACGACGCGGCTCTGCTGGCGCCCGAGCGGGATGCGCGCGCCGAGGCTGCCGCCCGCGAGGCGCGCGCCCAAAAGGCCAAGCGCGACGCGATCCTCGCCTTCGCGCTTTCGGCTCCCTTCATCGCCGGCATGATCGGCGATCTGTTCGGACGGCACTGGATGCCGCCGCCCGCCGTCCAACTCGCGTTTGCAGCTCCCGTGCAGGTCTGGCTCGGCGCGCGCTTTTACCGCGCCGCCTGGAAGTCGCTTCGGGTTGGCGTGGGGACGATGGACCTCCTGGTCGCGCTCGGCACCACGGCGGCGTTCGGCCTCAGCCTTTATCTCTGGGCGGCCGCCCCCGCCGGCCACGCGCCGCACCTCTACTTCGAGAGCGCCGCCATCGTCATCGCCTTCGTGCTGCTCGGCAAATGGCTGGAGGAGCGGGCGACGCGCCAGACCGTGGCCGCCCTGTCGTCCCTCGAACGGCTCGCGCCTGCGACCGCCCGCGTCGTCCGGAACGGCGTTGAAGCCGAAATCTCGGTTAAGGAATTGGCGAAAGGCGAGCGCATCCTGGTCCGCTCCGGCGAGCGCCTGCCGGCTGATGGGGTCATCGTCGAGGGGACGGCCCGCGTTGATGAGGCGCTCGTCACGGGCGAGAGCGCGCCGGTCGACAAGGCCCCCGCCGGGAAAGTCATTGCCGGGAGTTTGAACCTCGATGGCCGGCTTGTCGTCGACGTGACGGCGCGGGGCGCGGAAACCACGCTCGCCCGCATCGTCCGCATGGTCGAGAGCGCGCAGGCGTCGAAACCCGCCGTGCAGCGCCTCGCCGACCGGGTCAGCGCCGTATTCGTGCCGGTGGTGGTCGTCATTGCGCTTGTGACGCTCGCCGGCTGGCTGGTCGCGGGGGCCGGCCTCGAAACGGCGGCCGTGAACGCGGTCGCGGTGCTCGTCATCGCCTGCCCGTGCGCGCTCGGCCTTGCGACGCCGACCGCGGTCATGGCCGCGACTGGCGTCGCGGCGCGGCGCGGTCTTTTGGTCCGCGACGCCGAGATGCTGGAACGGGCTGGCGCCGTGACCGCGGTCGTGTTCGATAAAACCGGAACGCTGACGGAGGGCCGCCCCCAACTCGCAGCCGTGCGCGGCGCGGCGGGGATGGCCGACGGCGAGGTGCTGCGCCTCGCAGCGGCGTTAGAGGCCGGCGCGACGCACCCTCTCGCGACCGCCGTGCGCGAAGCGGCCCCGGACGCGCCTGCGGCCGCTGGCATCGCTGTCGAGGCAGGCGGGGGCGTTGCAGGCGTGATCGAGGGACGCTGCCTGCTGTTCGGCAGCCGGCGGGCTGTTGCGAACCGGGGGATCGACCTCGACGCGCTCGCGCCCGTAGCCGATCGGCTTGAGTCGGAGGGCGCCACGACCTCGATCCTTGCCGAGACCGCCCCCCAACCCCGCGCGCTCGGCGTCGTCGCCTTCCGCGACCACATCCGCCCGCAGGCGCGCGAGGCCGTCGCGGCGCTCAAGCGCGACGGCGTCCGCCCCATCCTCCTCAGCGGAGACCGGCGCGGCGCGGCGGAGGCGGTCGCGCGGGAGCTTGCCCTCGACGACGTACGCGCCGAAGTCGATCCGGCTCAGAAATCGGCCGCCATTCAGGCGTTGAAACGCGACGGCCTCACGGTCGCCATGGTTGGCGACGGCATCAACGACGCGCCGGCGCTGGCCGCCGCCGACATCGGCATCGCCATGGGCGGCGGAACGGACGTGGCGTTCGAGACGGCGGGCGTCGCCCTCATGCGGCCGGACCTCCGGCTCGTGCCCGCCGTCATCGACCTGTCGCGGCGCACTGTGCGGGCGATCAAGCGCGGTCTCTTCTGGGCCTTCGCCTACAACGTGCTCGGCATCCCGCTCGCAGCGCTCGGCTTTCTCAGCCCCGTGGTGGCGGGCGCCGCGATGGCGTTGTCCAGCGTCAGCGTCGTGCTGAATGCGCTGACCCTGACCCGCTGGCGGCCGCGCTTTCTCTGAGCGCAGCGCCTTGGGACAACCCTTACTCGGCCGCTGCTTCGATCGCATCCATGTCTTCGTCCGACAGGCCGAAGTGGTGGCCGATTTCGTGCACCAGGACGTGGGTCACGAGGCCGCCGAGCGTCTCCTCGTGCTCGGCCCAGTAGTCGAGGAGCGGGCGGCGGTAGAGCCAGATCATGTTGGGGAATTGCCCGGTGACGAAGGTTGCCCCGCCCTGGGCCAGGCCGATCCCGCGAAACAGCCCGAGCAGGTCGAACTCGCTCCGGCAGCCCATCTCCCGCAGCGTCTCGGCATCGGGAAAATCCTCGATGCGGATGACGAGGCCCTTGCAGAGCCGCCGGAAGTCGTCCGGCAACCGTGCGTAGGCGTCTTCGGCCAGGCGCTCCAGATCGGTAAGCGAAGGGGCTAAACGAGCCGACCAGTCCGGCACGGGGCTCACCACCAATGCAGTTGGACGCCGAGCCACCAGGCGAGCGCGGCGACCCCGACGAGCGACAGGGCGCGCCCGATGCGTCGGCCCCAGAGCTCGACCGGGTCCGCGCCGCCCTCCACATCCCTCGCATCGCGGCCGGCGCAATGATCGCCGGCGCGCCGCCCCAGGCGGGCGAGCGACGATGCGCCAACCGTCTCCGCGTCGCGCGCGGCGCGCTCCAGCGCGGCCTGCGCCTCCCCCTCTCGATCCTGCTCCCGCAATGGATTGCTCCTCTTCCCTGTTCCAGCAGACCTGAGCGCCAGATGAGCAGTCGTTTTGATCCGGCGGGGAAGCTCAAGCGGAACGCCTGTCGCACGCCGCTTTACGCCCTCGCTCTTACAACCTGCTTTCGCGGCTGAAAAAGCCCCGGCAAGCGCGACGGCCCGCCTTTCGCATCTGCGTAGATATCATGCTGTAGATACCATGCTTATGTCCTCGATTCGCCAATCTCTGGCGGCCCGCAGACCCCTGCTCACGCGCGGCAGGCGAGCCCACGCCTTCCTACCCGCCTCAAAGCACCGCAAGCTGGACCGGAAGTCTCTTTTTCAACAGCTGAGCCGTAAGGCTTCGTTAACCATCGCGTCACGATCATGATCGGGCCAGCCGCCGCTTCGGGCCGATTTCGGCGGCTGCTCCAAGAAGGGAACGCGATCATGCCTCGGCAGACTCTCATCCTCGTGGTCGCCAGCGACGGGCTGACCCGGCGCACCACGGCCAGCGGCCTTCAACGGTATGATTATGAGGTGCTCTCGGCTTCCAACGGCGACGAAGCCGCCGCGCTGCTGCGCGAGCATGGCCGCCGCCTGAACGTGCTGGTGACAGACGCGGACGTCAAAACCGGCGCGGTGGACGGCCTTGAGGTCGCGCGGATCGCCCGCTCGCTCAATCCAAAGGTGAACGTGATCTACACCTCGCGTGCGCCTCACACGATCCCGGCCGACCGGAAGGTGAGCGGGGCGCCGTTGCTGCGCACGCCCTACTTCCCGCAGCAGATCGTCGGGATCATCGCCAACTTGCGGCACGGCGCAACGGCCGCCTCTGCGGAGATCGACGCCGCCGCCTGAGCGCCGGGTTTGAAGCCGGCCTCGGACCCGATCCGGAAGTCGGGCGCGCCAAAGAGCTTCCGGCGAGGTCGCGGGCTCGCAGCCGCCGTCGCCGAGGCTACGCGCAAAGGCGCCTGACTGAAGGGCCGTTCTAATCCCAGGCGTCCAGAGCCCGCTCTGCGAAGCGAAGCCGGCGGCGG
>JAJKJG010000362.1 GCA_021154065.1 Methylobacterium sp. | reverse complement strand
GGCGGCACCGCCGATCGCGGCACCGGCGAGGCCGCCGATCACGGCGCCTCCGGCGGCGCGCTCGCCGGGCGTGTTGCAGGCCGAGACCGCGAGGGCGAGGGCGCCGGCGGCGGCAAGGCTGATGATCGTCTTCATGGCAGCATCCCTGTTCGAGTAAGGCATAGCCTCGCGATTCAAGCGGGCCTTTGGGGCGCGCACCCTAGCTTGGCCACGGCGGGACGCAAACGCCGCAGGCGCCGCTGGGGTTCCGGGCCGGCAGGCGCGCGCTTGACGGGCCTGTGCTCCCGGCCCACATCGGAAAGGTCAGCCGGCCGGGCGGCCGCTCCGGGCGCTTGCGCCCGGGGAGGAAAGTCCGGGCTCCATGGAGACGCGGTGCCGGATAACCTCCGGCGGGTCCTCACCAGACCCAGGGACAGTGCCACAGAGAGGAGACCGCCCCGCGAGGCTTATGGCCGGCGGGGTCAGGGTGAAAGGGTGCGGTAAGAGCGCACCGCGGAGGCGGCAACGCGCTCCGGCATGGCAAACCCCACCGGGAGCAAGACCGAATAGGAACGACAGGGCGCCCGCAAGGGCGCCGGGCCTCGTCTCCAGGCTTCGTCGTTCGGGTTGGTTGCTCGAGGCGGCCGGCAACGTCCGCCCCAGAGGAATGGCCGCCACGCTTGGGGGCAACCCCGAGCCCTACAGAACCCGGCTTACAGGCCGGCTGACAGCCTCTCTCCGCCGATGTCGGTCGATTTCGCGCGGCAACCTGACGGGCTCTGGCGACTCGGTTAAAACGAGGAGCAATGACCGACCCCGACTTCGGCCCGCGCGAGGGCGAGACCGCGATCGCGCTGCCGGCGTCGTTCGATGCCGGGGTCTATTTCATCGGCCGCATCCGCACGCCCTGGACGACCCGCGCCGAGTGCCCGAAGAACGGCGGCGAGGCGGAGGCGGCCTGCACGATCGAGCTCGATCCGCGCTATGCCGACGGCCTCGCCGATCTTGCGACCTGCAGCCACCTCATCGTGCTGTACTGGATGGACCGGGCGCCGCGGCACCTCGTGCGGCAGCGGCCGCGGCGCTACGGCGTCGCCCGCGGCGTCTTCGCGCTGCGCTCGCCCGCCCGGCCGAACCCGATCGCGCTCTCGGTCGTGGCGCTGCTTCAGGTCGAGGGCACGCGGCTGTCGGTGCGCGGGCTCGACTGCCTCGACGGCACGCCGCTCCTCGACCTCAAGCCCTATTTCGCCTCGACCGATGCAAGGCCAGAGGCGCGCGTCGGGTGGCACGCCGAGAAGGGCGAGGAAGGCTAGGAAGCGCGGTCAGCGTTTGGCGAAATCGATCGCGCGCCAGTACCAGGCCTTGAGGCGATCGAGGGCGGCTTGCCGGCGGCGCTCCTTCTCCGCCATCGCCGCGAGCGCGGCGGCGGTGATGGCCCCGTCGGTCGCGACGACGAGGTCGGCGATGCGCTCGCGGTCGGCGTAAAGCTCGTCCAGGAGCGAGCCGGGGAGGCTCGCCGAGTCGAGGCGGTCGGCAAAGCCGTCGTCGAGGAAGGCGCGCAGGATCGCGTCCTCGAGGAGCACGCCGGGCGAGAACGCGCGCAGCCGCTCGTCATGGGCGGTCTTGAGGAGGAAGGCGGTCCCGGCCGAGACGAGCGCGAGGCTGATCGCGACCGGGCGGCCGTCGAGCGACAGCACGTCGGCCCGGCCGGCGACCGCGCCCGCAGCGGTGAAGAGCGCGCGCCCGACGGGGGCGTTCGCGGCGCGGCTTGCGAGCGCCGTTCCGCGCCGGCCCTTCCAGCCTTGCGCCTCGAGCTGGAGGAAAGCCTCGACGGCGTCGCGCAGCCCCTGGCCTTCGGTGAAGCTCGCGGCCGCGATGCGGCCGGTCTCGCCGAGCCGGCGCCACTGCCGGGCGAGCCCCTTGCGGCGGCGGGCGCTCAGATGCCGACGCGCATAGGCCTCATAACCGCCGCCGCACCGCGCCAGCACGGCGCGGTCGAAGGAGGACACCGCGGCGGTCGCGAAGCCGCGCCGCCGGCAAGCCGCGACGAGCGCGCGCCCGGCGGCGCCGTCGAGCGCGACGAAGGGAAAGCGCCACAGCGTTCCGGCCCGCGCCATGGCCTCGACGAGCGCCTCGGCGCTCTCCTCAGGCGACGCGCTGCCGATCAGCGGCGTCGCGTCGACGGCGAACTGCGGCGGCATCCAGACGCGGTGCGCCCGCCGCCAGCCGACGAGGCTGCCGCCGGGAAGGTACGGCAGCAGCGCCTCGAGCCCGGCGCCGCCGCGCACCGCGATGAAGCGCAGGCGCTCGGGCAGGAGGCCCGACGCCGCGTGCGCTGTCAAGACGAGGCGGCCGTGGAACGGGTTCGGGTCGAGCGCCTGCCCGAGGAGCGCGTCCCATTCCGCTTCGCTGAGCTCCGCGAACGCCGCGAGGCCGGCCAAGATCGGCGCCGCCGGCCGCAGGGTATCGAGGGGGACCGCGACGTTCATGCCCGCGTCACGCCAGGATGTGGGTCGAGAGGCCGAGCCGTCTTTGCGCCGCAACCGACAGCGCCGCGCCGCGCGCCGCGGTCGCGAGCGCCATGGCGACAGCCGCGCCGATGATGCCGCAGGACGGGATCAGCGCGAAAGTGAGCGTCACTGCCAGCGCCAGCGCGGCAAAGGAGACGCGCGCCGCGACGCGCTCGGCGCCGAGCATGTTGAGGAGATCCTCGGCCGGGCCGAAGGAGCTCTGCACCGCCGCTCCGCAGACGAGGATGGCGAGGGCTCCGAAGCCCGCTCCGAAGCCCGCCCCGAAGAGGTCGAGCAGCCAGGGCGCGACGAGGAGGAGCCCGGCGCCGAGCGCGAGGCTCGCGCCCGCCGTCAGCCGCACCGTGCCGCGGACGAGCGCGCGCAGCGCCGCGTCGTCGCCGCGCGCTGAGGCCTCGGCGAAGCGCGGCGCGGTCGCGGCGGTGGCGGCGTATTGGGCAAAGAGCACGAGCTGCAGGATGCGGGTCGCGGCGAAATAGACGCCGACCGCGTCGGCCGGCACGAACAGGCCGAGGACGAGCACGTCGATCGAGTTGAACAGGATCAGCGTCAGGTCGGCAAAGCCCATCGGCAGGGTCGCGGCCGCCCATTCGCGCGGACGGTAGCGGCGCTTGCCGGACAGGAGCGCCGGATCGAGCCGGCGCAGCAGCGCCAGCCCCTGGACGATGACGGCGGCGGCCGTCGCGATAAGGGTGCAGCCGACCGCGACCGCGGGCTCGGCTGGGGCGCCGAAGGCAACGGCTGCCACCATCGCCGCAGCGACGAGGCCCTGGCGGACGATGTAGGGCGGCAGGATCGCCAGCACGGGCCAGTTCTGGCTGCGGGCGATCGCCTGGAGATAGTCCTGCACGGCAAAGACCGGCACCGTCGCGAGCGCGAGCCCGAGCGGCAGAACGCGGCCCTCGCCGAGGCTGCCGCCGGCGAGCCACAGGAGCGCCGCCCCGGCTGCCGCCGCGGCGCCGGCGCTGGCAAGCACGGCGGCCGCCCCGCCGGCGAGGAAGCCGCGGGCGAGGTCGGTCTCGCCGCGGGCGCGGTACTGCGGCAGGAAGCGGCACATCGACTGCGACAGGCCGAATAGCGAGGCATGGCCGAGGATCGCGATCCAGACCCAGGCGGTGGCGAAGATGCCGTAGCCAGCCTCGCCCATGAGCCGCGCCATCAGCACCTGCGTGCCGTAGGCGAGGCCCGCCGCCGCGACCCGGATGACGAACACGGCAATGCCGGCGCGGCGCGCCCGGACGAGCGCCTCCCCGCCGGTCCTCAGCGCTCCCGCCGCGGCCGCCGCCATCGATTGCATCCCGTCCCGGGGCCTCGTCCCCGGGCGCGGATGCTAGCGCCGGCGGCGTTTCCCGACCCTTAAGGGGCGACCCGCGTCAGAGGAGGCTCGCGCCGACGTTGACGGCGAGCGCCAGGATCGTGGTGTTGAAGAGGAAGGACAGGATGGTGTGGGCAAGGACGAGCCGGCGCATGCTCTGGCCGGTGATCATCACGTCCGAGGTCTGCGCCGCTGCGCCGAGGTTCGCGGCGAAATAGAGAAAGTCCCAGTAATCGGGATCGTATTTCGGCTCCGGGAACCGGAGGCCGCCGATGCGCTCGTCGCGGCCCTCGCCGTAGAACTCGTGCGCGTAATGCAGCGCAAAGCTCGTGTGCACGAAGAGCCAGGAGCAGAGGATCGTCACGCCGGCAAGCGCGATCCGGAAGGGCTTGCCCTCGGCGCCCGGGCCGCCCGCGCCGTGGAGCTCAATCGCGATCGCGGCGAGCGAGGCGACCGCCGCGACCGAGGTCACGAGGAGGATGAAGATCGCGCCTTCGTCCTGGCTCCCGGCGCGGCGGCGCATGTCGGCGACCGCCGAGCGCGCCATCATGACAAAGGCGAGGATCAGATAGAGGCTCGCGCCGACGTCCCAGGCGAGCAGCAGCCGGGAGGACAGGGCGAATCGGGCCGGCAGCAGCGCGGCCGCGGCGATTGCGACGAGGGTCGAGACGAGGAGGCGCGGCCGCGCCCGGAATGCCCTGACGGCGGTGATCATGGCGAGCCGTGCGCCCGCCCGGAGGCGCTATCGCGTCGGGGTGACGGCGGCGGTCGCGGCGGTCGGGGCGGTGACGGCGCCCTGCTCCGGCTCGACCACCGCGAGCGTGATGGCGCGCGCGACATGCTCGGCCATGCAGCGATAGCCGAGGTCGTTGAGGTGGAACTGGTCGCGGGCGAGATAGCGGCCGCTGGCGGTCGGCTGGCTCGACAGGTAGCGCATCGCCTCGTAGCGCAGGACGAGCGGCACGCGCTCGCGCTGGGCGACCGCCTGGACGGTCTTGACGATCCGGCCGTAGTAGTCGTCGCGGGCGAGGCTCGCCGTGTATTGCGGGTCGACGAGCACGACGTCGATGCGGTGGCTCGCGATCCACTTGATGGTCTCGTCGAGCGATTGCGCGAAGGTCTCGATGTCGACGCGGGCAAGCGCGTCGTTCGTGCCGACCTGCCAGATCACGAGATCGGGCTCGACCTCGGCGATGGTGTTGCGGATGCGCTCGGCGGCGCCGGCGGCGATCTCGCCCGACAGGCCGCGGTTCGTGACCTCGATCTCGATCCCCGGGAAGAGCTTCTCGAGCTCGCCCTCGAGGCGCACCGGATAGGCGGCGGCCGGCGACGTGGCGCCGATCCCGACCGTCGAGGAGGAGCCGATGGCGAGGACCTGGATGGCGCGGCTGTCCTTGAGGGCGCGCTTGACGGCCCGAAGCGGCCCGAGGGTATAGAGCTTCGAGCCGGGAACCCGGCACTCGGGCGAGAGGCTGGTATCGACGGCGTCGGCAGGCGTCGGCTGCTCCGCCGGACTTGCCGCCGGAGCCTGCGCGAGAGCCGCCGAGCCCCCGACCGCGACGGTCAGGAGGAGAGCGAGGAGGGACTGCGGGAGCGCGAACGCCATTCGACGAACCATGCCGTGAAGCTCATGATGCCAAGTCCTATAGATAGGACAAGAGCATCGACGATGAAACCGCCGCCGGTGAAGAATCTGACCAGTTGCCCCGCAAGGCTTGCCAGAGACCCCACCGAGAAGACGGCGAGTGAATTGCGGCCGAGCGCCGACAATTGCCGGGTCAGCCACGGGATCGTAGGGCCAATGAACCTGAACAGACGCTGAAAGGCGAGAGCCAGGGCGAGGAAATGCAGCAGTCTTAACGGTGAAAAGAAGGG
>JAJKJG010000361.1 GCA_021154065.1 Methylobacterium sp. | reverse complement strand
GGTGACCCCGCAGAGGGTCCCCGAAGAGCGGTGGTCGAGGCGGCTGGAAGCGCCCCGTCCGATGAGGCCGGGGCGAGAGAACCGCGGGGACGCCACAGGCCCTAACTAGATCCATTTTCGGCGTCCCCTCCTCGCCTTTTATCCGAGGCCGGGGTCCGCCTCGGGCATGCGCCCGGGGTGGATTCCGCGCGCCCGATATTCGCAGAGGTCTCCCTTAGGGAGCTAGCGATTCTCACAAAGCCGGCGCGCAATTCCCCTCGCCCCTTGTGGGGGAGGACCGACTCGGCCGAAGGCCGAGCGAGGAGGGGGCGCCGGGCATAGGGCTCCCGGTCGAAGCCGGCCCGCCGTGCCTCAGCCGCAGGGGCAAGGCCCACGTGATCCGTCAGGCCCGGCCCCTGCGGCTGAAGAGACTGAGTCCCTCGTCGGTAAGGTGCTCGATGCCCGGCGACCCCCTTCTCGCTCGGCCTTCGGCCGAGTCGGTCCTCCCCACAAGGGTCTTAAGGGAGCGGGGGCTCGCGTCCGTTGCCGCCCGTGTCCGCTCAGGCCGCCTTCATGTCGAGCACGAAAGCTTCGAGCTCGCGCTTGAGATCGCTCGAGTGGCGGGCCAAGCCGCGCGCCGCCTCGAGCACGCGCTGCGCCGCGTCGCCGGCCTCGCCGGCGGCGCCTTTCACGGTCTGCATGCTGCCCGAGACCTGGCGCGTGCCGAGCGCCGCGTGCTGGACGTTGCGGGCGATCTCCTGCGTCGCGACGCCCTGCTCCTCCATCGCGGCTGCGACCGCGACCGAGGTGCCGTTCATTCCGGAGATGATCTGGTCGACCTCGCGGATCGCCGCAACCGCGCCGGCGGTCGCGGCCTGGATGTGATCGACCTGGGCGGCGATCTCGTTCGTCGCCGCCGTGGTCTGGTTCGCGAGCGCCTTGACCTCGGCCGCGACGACGGCGAAGCCCTTGCCGGCACCGCCTGCCCGGGCCGCCTCGATCGTCGCGTTGAGCGCCAGGAGATTGGTCTGCGAAGCGACGCCCGAGATCAGCGCGACGACGTTGCCGATGCGCTGCGCCGCGACCGCGAGGCTCTGGATGATCTCGTCGGTGTGCTTCACGTTGACGACGGCGGCCGACGCCGTGCGCGACGACTCGGTGATCTGGCGCGTGATCTCGCGGATCGAGGCGGCAAGCTCGTCCGTCGCGCCGGCGACCGTCTGCACGTTGAGCGAGGTCTGGTCGGCGAAGGCCGAGACGTCGAGCGCCTGGCGGTTCGTCTCCTCGGCCGTCTCGGCCAGCGAGCGCGCCGTCGTCTCCATCTCGTCGGAGGAGGCGGAGAGCGCCTCCGACAGCGCCCCGACCGAGGTCTCGAAGCGCTGGGTGACCTCCTCGAGCCTTCGCGCCCGGCGCGCCTTCGCCTCGCCCTCCTCGGCGACACCCTCGTCGAGGCGCCGCTTCTGGGCGAGCGCCTCCTTGAACACCTGCACCGCGTCGGCGATCAACCCGACCTCGCTCGACCGGCCGCGATGCGGGATCTCGACCGCAAGGTCGCCGGCGGCGAGCGCCCGCATCGGCGCGACGACCGAGGCGATCCCCGAGCCGATGCTGCGGATCAGCCCGTAGGCGGCGAAGGCGGCAAGGAACAAGGTCAGGACGACGATCGTACCGACGCTCTGGATCGCGCTGCGAACCGCGCCGTCGGCCAAGAGATTGGCGGCGTCGGCCCCGGCGGTCTTCAGCGCGACGACGCCGTCCGCCGCGGCGAGCGCCTTGTCGATGAAGGGGTCGGCCTTGTCGTTGTAGTACAGGCCCGCCGCGTCCTTGGCGTATTGCCGCGAGTAGCCGAGGATATCCTTGAGCGCCGCGTGGTAGCGTTGCCAGTTGCCAGCGAACTCCTCGAACAGCCGCTTCTCGTCCGCGGAGGAGAGGCGCTGCTCGACCTCGCGGCCGGCGGCGGCGACGGATTCGAGCGCCGCCGCGAACTTCTTCTCGGCCGCGTCCATGCCGGTCTCGTTTGCGGCGAGGATGTGCTCGAACACCGCCGCCCGGACCTCGCCGGCCTCGGTCTTCAGGGCCGTCGCCCAGCGCACGCCGGGCATCCAGTTCTGCTGCACCTCGCCCATGAGGCCGTGGATGGTGCGGACGCTGTGCAGGTCGAACAGCCCGAGGCCGACCATTCCGGCGATGAACAGCGACAGCACGCCGATGAGCTTGCTGCGGATCGAGAGCGCGCCGAACTGTCTCATGGAAGCCCCTGCACGAGACCTGGCGTCCGCGCTGAGCGCGGGTTCGCAAGGCGACGGCGAGGATGCGCCGGCACGGTTAATGTTTGGAAAAGCCTGCGCGCGGAAGTGGTGCGGCGGGTCGCGCCGCAGCTACTCCCCGCGCGACCGGCCGCATCGCCTGCTTCAGCGCCGGAAGGTCTGGACGGCGCTCTCGGTGCCGTGGGCGTAGGTGAGCTGCACCGAGACCGCTCGCACGCCTTTCGGCAGCGTCACATAGGGCTTCGCGTCGGAGGGGATCGCCTGCGGGTTCGCCTCGTCGCAGGGCGGGATCGGCAGGTCGATCGCAAGCGGACCCTCGTCGAGCCCCATCTCGGCCCGCTCGATCGCGCAGCGGTTCGCGATCAGGTGGGTGTAGTAGAGGACGGTCGGCAGGTCGGCCCGGAACGCCACCCAGGCGCCGGGGAAACGCTCGAGCACCTCGCGCTGCGAGGTCACGAGCGCCGCCAATGGGGCGAAGGCGATCGGGAACGGACCGGCGGTGCGGCCGGAGGCGTCGTCGTAGCGCACATAGAGGGTCGTGCGCTCCTGGTCGGCCGGAAGCTCGAGCGATGGATTTGGCGCCGGCTTGCCGGTGCGCTGGTCGACCGACGCCAAGAACCCGGTCGACTTGAACTCGCCCGTCTCGCCGACCCGCACCGCGAGCGCGGTCGCGGGCTCGGGCAGATGGAGGGTGGCGATCCAGCCGGTGTTCGAGCGGGTGAAGGAGGCAGTCGGCTGCGTCTGCGCGCCCTGGAAGAAGGCCTCGATCGCGCTCTTGCGGCGGCGCGCGTTGTCGAGCCACTGCGCGAGCAGCGACTGGTCGAGGAAGAACGGCGTCAGCCGCCCGTCCTTCTCGGCCTCGAGGAAGCGCTCGAGGGCGTCGAACTCGAGCCGGCGCTGGGTGAGGGTCTGGGCGCCGAGCTGGTCTTCCGAATACTCGGTGGCGAGGATCGCCTGCGCCGGGGCGTAATCGGGGTTTGCGGCCGCGAAGGCCTCCACCTTCGCGCGCCGCTCGGCACCCTCGAACTGCAGCGCCTGCGCGAGGGCGACGGCGCGGGTCGGACGCTCGCGCATCAGCTCGGAATAGACCTCGCGGGCGCCGGCGCGCCCGTCCTGCACGCGCAAGAGGGCGGCGTAGCGCAGATGCGGATCGATGTAGTCGAGCCCGAGCGCCGCGAGCGCCCGGTAGGCCCGGCGCGCCGCGAGCGCATCGCCGCGCGCCTCGTAGAGCCGGGCGTTGTGGTAGAGCTCGGGCGCGGTCTTCGGGTCGGGAACGATCCCGCCTTGTCGGGCAAGCGTCGAGAACGCCTCCGCCGGATCGGCCGGCGATGGCGCCGGCGGCTGGACCGTTACGGGATCGGCCTGCGCCGTTTCCTTTGCCGGCTCCGGCGGCTTCGCCGGGATTTGCGCCTGCTCGACCGGCGGCGTCGGGCTCGGCGGCGTCGGCCGCAAGGCGAGGAAGGCGATCCCGGCCGCCACGAGCGCCCCGGCGCCGCCGAGGACCGCAAGCGCCCCGCGGCGCCTCTTTCCGCGAGCCGGCCCGCGCCCCTGCCGGTCCTCGGGCGTGATCTCCGGGTTCAGCCCCGGCCAAGCGACCACGAAGGCGTGGACCCGGTTCGGGATGTTCTTGACCTGGCGCTCGCCGATGTCGCGGAACGGCACCGAGACCTTGTTCGCCACCGCCTCGTGCACCGAGCGCGAGACGCAGATGCCGCCGGGCTCGGCGAGGCTCTCGAGCCGGGCCGCGATGTTGACGCCGTCGCCGAGGAGATCGCCGCCGCGCTCGACGACGTCGCCGATGGTGATGCCGATGCGGAATTCGAGCCGCCGGCCCGGCGGCAGCGCGCGATTGCGGGTTCGGAGCGATTCCTGGATGTCGATCGCGCAGCGCACCGCGTCGACGGCCGAATCGAACTCGCACATCACCGAGTCGCCGGCGGTGTTGAAGATGCGGCCGCCGGCGCGGCGGACGAAATCGTCGAACACCTCGCGATAGCCGCCGAGCCGGGTCAGCGTCTCCTCTTCGGCCTCGGCGACGAGGCGCGAATAGCCGGCGACGTCCGCGGCGAGGATCGCCGCGATCTTGCGCTTCATCGGGCTCGTGCCCCCGTGCATCATGGCTCGCGACGTTAAGGGCGACTGGGGTGAACGACGTGCGCTGCCGCACCGCGCGCGGCGACACGGCGCAACGGCGCCTCGCCGCCACAATCGCCCTCGGAATGGGGCGAATCAACGACCCGACACCCGGGGTGCACATGGATTCGCGCCGCTCCATCCATTCGGATGTCACCCCGGGCGAAGCGCAGCGAAGACCCGGGATCCATAGCTCCGGCGCCGGGAGATGGGTCCCGGATAGCCGCGTGCCCGCGGCTTCCGGGATGACTCCGCACGATCGACACCGCATGATGCGGCCATGCCCATCCCGACCAATCTGCGCATCGACGGCAACCGCCTGCTGTGGCGGCTCGAAACCCTGGCCAGGATCGGCGACACCGGCGACGGCGGCTGCCGCCGGCTGGCGCTGTCCGACGAGGACCGCCAGGGCCGGGACCTTCTCGTCTCGTGGATGCGGGAGCTCGGCCTCGATGTTAGGGTCGACCGGATCGGCAACATCCTCGGCCTGATGGCGGGCGAGCGCGACGGCCCGGCCGTGATGCTCGGCTCCCACATCGACACCGTCGCGACCGGCGGGCGCTACGACGGCGCGCTCGGGGTGCTTGCGGCGCTCGAAGCCGTCGCGGCCTTGAAGGAGGCCGGGATCACGCCGAAGCGTCCGGTCGCGGTGATCGCCTTCACCAACGAGGAGGGCGTGCGCTTCCACCCGGACATCCTCGGCAGCTGCGTCTGGACCGGCACGTTGTCGCTCGACGAGGCCTACGCCATCCGCGACGACGCCGGGCTGGCGGTCGGCCACGAGCTCCGCCGCATCGGCTATGCCGGCGAGCTCGAGCCCGGCGCCGTCGAGGCGCATGCCTATCTCGAGCTCCACATCGAGCAGGGGCCGATCCTCGACGCCGAAGGCGGCGGCATCGGCGCCGTCACGGGCGTGCAGGGCATCACCTGGCTCGAATTCACGATCGAGGGCGAGCCGAACCACGCCGGCACGACGCCGATGAAATACCGCCGCGACGCCGGCTACGCGGCAGCGCGGATCATCAGTTTCGCCCGCGAGCTGACGCGCATGATCGAGGGCCAGGTCGCGAATGCCGGCCAGATCGCCTTCGAGCCCGGCAACGTCAACGTCGTGCCTCGCCGGGCCGTGTTCACCATGGACATCCGCAACCCCGACGACCTTCGTCTCGCCGCGGCGGAGCAGCGCCTGCGGGAGTTCGCCGAGGAAGTAGCGCAGGAGGAGCGCGTCGCGATCTCGGCCCGCGATCTCGCCCGCTTCCCGGCGGTGCGCTTCGACGAGCGCCTCGTCGCCGCCGTCGAGGCGGCTACGATCGGACTCGGGAGGCCCGTCCGCCGGATGGTCTCGGGCGCCGGGCATGACGCGCAGATCATGGCCTCGGTCGCGCCGTCGGCGATGATCTTCGTGCCGAGCGTCAGGGGGCTGTCGCACAACCCGCAGGAGTACACGGCGCCGGACGACCTCGTCGCCGGCGCGAACGTGCTGCTTGCCGCGGCGATCGCGGCCGTGAACGGCTGAGGACGCCGGTCTCGCTTATGTGAGCTTTCGACCTGCCCGGCGGGGAGCCGAAAGCCGCCTTTCGTGTTAACCTCCACCTGAGCCCCTTCGGTTCGGGGTTCGAAAAAGGTCACGGGAGCGTACCATGAAAAAATTCTTGACCTTGGCCGCCGCGGCGATCGTGGCGGCGATGATGATGATGCCCGAGGACGCCTCGGCCCGGCCGTTCGGCGGCGGCGGGTTCCGCGGCGGCTGGGGCGGCGGCGGCTTCCGCGGGGT
>JAJKJG010000360.1 GCA_021154065.1 Methylobacterium sp. | reverse complement strand
CTGCCGTATCCGATCGGTTCCGTGGTCAGGCCGAACGTCACGGCCGTCAACCGGACCGAGGTCGGCTACCGGCCGGGCGGGCCGCAAGGCCGCGCGCGCGACGTCGCCGAAGAAAGCCTGATGCTGACCGGCGACGGCAACATCATCGACATCGACTTCGACGCGCTCTGGCGGGTCGATCCGTCGCGGGCCAACAACTACGTCTTCAACCTCCAGAACCCGGAAGGCACGATCAAGGCCGTCGCCGAGAGCGCGATGCGTGAGGTCATCGGCCGGCGCCAGATCCAGGCGGTTCTCACCACCGAGCAGGCGAGCGTCGCCAACGAGGTTCAGGACATCATGCAGCAGACGCTCAACGGCTACGGGGCCGGAGTCCTGGTGACGGGCGTGCAGCTGCAGGCGGTCGTCCCGCCGCCGCAGGTGCGAGAATCCTTCTACGACGTGAACGCCGCCCAGCAGGACGCCGTCCGCGTCCAGAACGAGGCGGGGGCGTATGCGAGCCGCGTCGTTCCCGAGGCGCGGGGCCAGGCGACCCGCGTGGTTCAGCAGGCGGAAGGCTACCGCGAGCAGGTCGTCGCCGAGGCGACCGGCCAGGCCAGCCGGTTCAGCCAGATCTACGACGCCTACCGCAGGGCGCCGGACGTGATCCGTAAGCGCATGTTCCTGGAGACGATGGAGCGGGTGCTCGGCGGCGCCGACAAGGTGCTGATCGACCAGAGCGCCCAAGGGGGGCAGGGCGTCGTGCCGTTTCTTCCGCTGAACGACCTGCAACGGCGGCCGTCGCCGCAGGCGGGCGCGAGCCAGGGTCAGGGCGCGGGCCAGGCGCAGGGAGGCAGCCGATGAGAAGCCAGGCTCTCCGGACCGGCATCCTCCTTCTTGTCGGAATCGCCGCGATCACCCTGTTCGCCGCCATGTTCACGGTCCATCAGACGCAGCAGGCCCTCGTGCTGCGGTTCGGAGCGGTGCGAAAGGTCCTCACCGAGCCGGGGCTCTACTTCAAGGTTCCGCTGGTCGAGACGGTGCATTACGTCGACAAGCGCGTGCTCGACCTCGACCTGCCGGTGCAAACGATCCTGTCGACCGACCGTCAGAACCTGGAGGTGGACGCCTTCGCGCGCTACCGCATCACCGACCCGCTCCGCTTCTACCAGTCCGTCAACAACATCCAGAACGCCAACGCCCGCCTGACGAGCTTCGTCAACTCCTCCCTGCGCAACGTGCTGGCCGGCGCAACCACGACGGAAATCATCCGCACGAGGCGCGGCGAGCTGATGAACCATATTCAGGAAATCCTGAACCGGCAGGCCCGCGAGCTTGGCATCGAGATCGTCGATGTGCGCCTGACGAGGGTCGATCTGCCGGCGGCGAACAGCCAGGCGGTGTTCCAGCGCATGCAGACCGAGCGGCAACGCGAGGCGGCGGATATTCGGGCGCACGGGCAGCAGGAGGCCCTGGGCATCCGGGCGCGGGCCGATCGCGAGGCGACCGTCATCGTGGCGGAAGCCGGCCGCCAGGCGGACCAGCTGCGCGGCCAGGGCGACGGGGAGAAGAACCGCATCCTCGCCGAGGCGTTCGGGCGCGATCCCGACTTCTTCACCTTCTACCGTTCGATGCAGGCCTACGAGAACGGATTGCGTCCGAACGACACGCGCATGGTCTTGAGCCCGAACTCGAACTTCTTCCGCTATTTCAACGACCCGTCCGGGCGAACTCCGGCCGGGAACGGCGGCGCGCCCGTCCCCGGCAACACGGGCAGTCTTGGAGCCGGCGGCGCCGCGGCGCGGTAGCCGATGATCGACCTCGTCGCGGCTCTTGGGTTGGCGCTCGCGATTGAGGGTCTGTTGTGCGCCGCCGCTCCGGACACGGTGCGGCGCGCCATGAGCGAGGCGGCGGAAACGCCGCGCGAGCGGCTTCGGGTCGTCGGGATCGTCACCGCCGTCCTCGGAGTCGCGATCGTGTGGGGAGCCCGAAAGGCCGGGCTGTGACACCGGAGCCGCGCTTCCGCCGCATTTGATGCTTGAATGAACGCGCTGTCTGACGATCTATGCACTGCCGATCCGCGGATCGTCGCCATTCCTTAAAGGACACCCTATGGCTCATCTCGTGAACGCTCTTGCGCAGCCTGCCGCGGCCCGAGCGGATCGCTTTTGGGCGGCGCTCGTCGGAGCGCTCGCCCTCGCAGTGACGCTCTGGCCGCTCGATGCGCGCGCGCGCGGACCTGAGTCGCTCGCCGACCTCGCCGACCAAGTGATGGACGCGGTGGTCAATATCTCCGCGGCCACCACTGTCGAAGCCCGCGGTCGGGCGTTGCCGCAGCTTCCGCCCGGAACGCCGTTCGAAGATCTCTTTGAGGAGTTCTTCAACCGTCGCGGCCAAGGGCCGGGACAGGGCGACAGCGCGCCCCGCCCGCCGCGTCGCTCGAACTCGCTCGGGTCCGGCTTCATCATCGACGCCTCGGGGCTTGTGGTCACGAACAACCACGTGATCGGCGACGCCAACGAGATCACGGTCATCCTCCACGACGGGACCAAGCTCAAGGCCGAACTGGTGGGCAAGGACTCCAAGGTCGATGTCGCCGTCCTGCGCGTGAAATCCGACAAGCCGCTCAAGGCCGTCACCTTCGGGGATTCCGACAGGATGCGTCCGGGCGACTGGGTGATGGCGATCGGCAACCCGTTCGGGCTTGGCGGATCGGTGACGGCCGGCGTCGTCTCGGCGCGTGGCCGCAACATCGAGTCCGGCCCTTACGACAACTTCATTCAAACCGACGCCTCGATCAACAAGGGCAACTCGGGCGGGCCGCTGTTCAACATGAGCGGCGAGGTCATCGGCATCAACACCGCGATCCTGTCGCCCACCGGCGGCTCGGTCGGCATCGGCTTCGCGGTTCCGGCCTCGACGGCCGTGCCGGTGATCGACCAGCTGCGCCAGTTCGGCGAGACCCGCCGCGGCTGGCTCGGCGTCCGCATCCAGAACGTCGACGACGCGACGGCCGAGGCGCTCAACCTCGGTTCGGCGCGCGGCGCCCTCGTGGCCGGCGTCGACGAAAAGGGGCCCGCCAAAACGTCGGGGCTCGAAGTCGGCGACGTGATCGTCAAGTTCGACGGCAAGGAGGTGCGCGAGTCGCGCGACCTGCCGCGCATCGTCGCGGCGACCCCCGTGGGCAAGGCCGTCGATGTGTCGATCGTCCGCAAGGGCAAGGAGCTGACCAGGGCGGTCACGCTCGGCCGCCTGGAGGACAACGACAAGCAGGCGAGCCTCAACCAGCCCCAGGCCGAAACGCCGAGCATCGCCCGGCAGGCGCTGGGCCTCAGCCTCAGCGGCCTCACCGAGGAGATGCGCAAGCGTTACAACGTCAAGGACACCGTCAAGGGCGTGCTCGTCACCCGCGTCGATCCGAACTCGCCCGCCGCCGACAAGCGCATCCAGGCCGGCGACGTGATCGTCGAGGTCGGGCAGGAGACCGTCTCATCGCCGGCGGACGTGACGAAACGCATCGACGCGCTCAAGAAGGACGGCCGCAAGTCGGCGCTGCTTCTCATCGCCAACGCGCAGGGCGAGGTCCGCTTCATCGCGGTGCCGCTCGACAAGGAAGGATAGGCGGCGCAGCCGTCATCGTAGCCTGTCGACGAGGGCGGCCTTTGGGCCGCCCTTTGCTATTCGGGCTCCGCTTCAGCCGCGTCGCGAGGCGGTTTGAGGCTCTCGACAGCCGCACGGACGTCAAAGGACCGGGCGGTGAGGGCCTCCAAGCTGAAGGGGCACTTGGTCGGCAGCGAGGGAGGGAGGGGCTCGTCGTAGAAGGCGAGGCTTTCTTCGGATTCCCGAACCGCCCGACGCCAGATCGCGTCGAGGTCGATCAAGCCCAGCATCGACGGCGTGAGACGGTCGAGCGCATCGCCGCGAAACCGAACGGCTTCTTCGCCCCACCCCGGCGCAAGCGATTCTCTGGGCGAACAGGCTGCCTTGATGACATGAACCAGGCACAGTCTCAGGAAGCTTTGGACGGCGGTGAGTTCGGACCTGCCCACGTCTTCGATTTCCTCAGCCACATGGTCCAGGTCGAGTTCGTTCGGCAGATCCCGCCTTGCGGCGAGGTCGCGCAGAACCGCCGCTTGGCGCTGCGACCAGGCAAGGATGTCGGTATCGTAGAGATCGTCCAAGGGCTGATCTCCTGTAAATCCAGGCACGATTGTGCCGGAAGGTCAGCCGCCCGTCGATGTGCTCTCACATCGCTTTGACGAACTCGCTCGCCGCATAGCCCTGGACATAGAGCAACGCCGTGAGGTCGCCGTGGTCGATGCGGGCGTGCGCGGCCGCGGCGACCGCGGGCTTGGCGTGGTAGGCGACCCCGAGGCCCGCCTCAGTCAACATGGCCAGATCGTTGGCGCCGTCGCCCACGGCCAGCGTCTCCTCGTGCGACAGCCCGAGCTTTTGGCGCAATTCGATGAGCGTGGCGAGCTTGGCCTCGCGACCGAGGATGGGCTCCTCCACGCGCCCGGCCAGCCGTTCGTTCTCGATCACGAGCCGGTTGGCCCGATGCTCCTCGAACCCGATTTTTTGAGCAATCGGGCCGGTGAACAGCGTGAACCCGCCCGAGACCAGGCCCGCATAGGCGCCGTGCGCGCGCATGGTCTGGACGAGGGCGCGCCCGCCGGGCGTGAGGCGGATGCGCTTCGCGATAATCTCATCGACGACGCCGACCGCAAGACCTTTGAGGAGCGCCACGCGCTCGCGCAGCGCCGGCTCGAAGGCGATCTCGCCGCGCATGGCGCGCTCGGTGATGGCCGCCACCTCGGCTTTGAGGCCGACGAAGTCGGCGAGTTCGTCGATGCACTCCTGCCCGATCATGGTGGAGTCCATGTCGGCCAGGAACAGGCGCTTGCGGCGGTGCCCAGCGGGCTGGATCACGATGTCGATCGGGCGGTCCGAGAACCGCGACCGCAGTTCGCGCTCGATTGAGGCCGCGCCCTCCGGGCCGGCGTCGAACAGGAACTCGGCCGCGACCGCGTCGTGAAGCGTCCGGGCCGGGTGGCGGGTCCGCGCGATCCGGCGCGCTTCAGCGAGCACGGCGTCCGTGATGGCGGGGGCGCGCGGGTTTGATATGAGGGTTGCGACGGAGGTCACGGTCGGGATCATGGCTGAACGCGGGGCCGTCCTCATCGCAGGCCCGACGGCCTCGGGCAAGTCGGCCCTCGGGCTGGCGCTCGCGCGCGCGTTCGGCGGCGCGATCGTCAACGCCGATTCCATGCAGGTCTACCGCGACCTGCGCATCCTCACCGCCCGGCCGACGTCGGAGGAGGAGGGGCAAGCGCCGCATTGGCTCTACGGAAACATCGACGGGGCTGAGAACTACTCGGTCGGGCGCTACCTGGTCGATGCGGCCCACGTCCTCGCTGAAACCCGGCAAGCCGGGCGGCTGCCAATCCTTGTCGGCGGCACGGGGCTTTAT